>CAZUKT010000392.1:0-4753 GCA_964620975.1 uncultured Rubrivivax sp.
CCGGGTCGAGCTTGCCTTGCCGCGCACGTTCGGTCAGGTCCAGCGTGTATTTCTTCAGTGCTTCGCGCTGGCCTTCGGCGTCGGCGTTGTCCACCTTCTGGCCGCCACGCACGGCTTCTACGGCGGCTTCAAGGCTCTTGCGTGTCAGGCCGTGGCCGCGCACCACCCCGCCCAGGTCCGACTTGCTGTCGGCCAGGGCCAGCAAGAACATCTCGCTGGCGATGAACTGGTCGCCGCGCTTGCTGGCTTCCTTGTCGGCCGCCTGCAGCAACTGCATCAGGTCGCGCCCGGGTTGCACGGGCTGGCCACCACCTTGCACCGTGGGCAGGTTTCGGATGGTGGTTTCCATGGCCGTGTCCAGCGCGCTGACCTTGGCGCCGGCACGCTCCAGCAGCGAGCGCGGGCCGTCGGGGTGCTGCAGCATGGCTGCCAGCAGGTGGGCGGGCTCGATGTAGGGGTTGGCGCGCGCCACAGCGGCGCTCTGCGCGTCTTGCAGAGCCTGCTGGAACGCGGTGGTGAGCTTGTCGATACGCATGAATACATCTCCCGGTTGTAGGGGATATGGGGAGGCGGCCGGGGGCTTTCAAGGCCGCCGCAGGCCACCTGCATGCGCTGGCGCAAGGGGTGACACGGGCGGTGGCACCGGCGATGGCCCGGCCAGCCGCCAAAGCTGCGCCAAGAGCGGCGGAGCAGGCCTGGGCACGCGGCCCGTGGGCCTGGCCCCGTCGCGGGCTACAAGGCCATCTGACCTACAGCAGATCACCCAGCTGGCGGTAGTGCCCGGCCTGGAACACCAGCGGCGGCAGCTTGGTGTCGGTGAAGGCCAGCACGCGGCCAATGAACAGGCGGTGGTCGCCCGCCAACTGGTGCGAGACGGTGGCGCATTCAAACACCGCCGCGCAACCCGCCAGCACGGGTGCGCCGTGTGGGCCCAGCACCCAGTCTCCGGCCGCAAAACGGTGCGCCTGGCTGGACGCAAACCGGCGCGACAAGTCCACTTGGGACTGGCTCAGCACATTGACGGCAAAGCTCTTGGCGCCGGTGAAGTCGGCCAGGTGGGAACTTGTCTCGCGCAGCGCCCACAGCACCAGGGGTGGGTCCAGCGACAGGGAATTGAAGGAATTGGCGGTCAGACCGACGTAACCGCCCTGCGCGTCGCGGCAGGTGATGATGGTGACGCCTGTGGTGAATCGACCCAGCGCGTTGCGCAGGGGGCGCGACGCGTCGCTGCGGCTTTCGGCGGCGGCGCGCGTCACGCGTTGCCAGCCTGGATGCCCCAACGCGCCAGCGCGGCGTCGTCGGCCACACGGGCGTCCACCCAGTGTGCGCCGGCGGGCGTGGTTTCCTTCTTCCAGAACGGCGCCTGGGTCTTGAGGTAGTCCATCAGGAATTCACAGGCCTGGAACGCCTGGCCCCGGTGGGCCGAGCTCACCGCCACCAGCACGATCTGCTCACGTGCCTGCAGCAAGCCCACGCGGTGCACCACGCGCGCGGCCAGGATGTCAAAGCGCTTGTTGGCCTCGTCGATCATGTTTTCAATGGCGCTTTCGGTCATGCCGGGGTAATGCTCCAGTTCCATGGCGCTCACCGCCTGGCCGCTGCTGCTGTCGCGCACGGTGCCCACGAAGCTGGCCACCGCACCCACACCGCCGTTGCCAGCGCGCAGCGTGGCAACCTCATGGCCAAGGTCAAAGTCTTCTGTCTGGATGCTGACGCGTGCCACTTTCAACCGCCTGTGACCGGAGGGAAAAACGCCACCTCGGCGCCGTTGGGCAACACGGCCGACTCGTCGCACATGGCCTGGTTCAGCGCGCAGCGCACGGCGCGGCCCCGTGACAGCACCTGGGCATGCCGGCCGCCACGTGCCAGCAGCGCGTCACGCAGCGCGCCCAGCGTGGCGCCGTCTGGCATTTCCACCGCCTCGGACGCGCCCAGGGCCTCGCGCAGCGACGCAAAGTAACGCACTTGCAGCTTCATCGTGTCATCAACTCCGCCAGTGGCAAGAAGCGCACCGTGTCACCGGCGGCGATGGCCTGTCCGGGTGGGTTGTCCACCAAGCCGTCGGCCCACACAGCCGAAGTCAGCACGCCGGAACTTTGGTTGTCAAAGAGGCTCAGCCCGCCCTGCGCGTTGATCTGCACACGCAAAAACTCGCGCCGGCGGTCGGCCTTGGGCCAGTTGAAGTCAGCCCGCAGCGGCAGGCCTGCCGGCAACGCGGCCTGCATGCCCTGCAGCGTGCGCAGCACCGTGCCCACGGCCAGCAGCCAGGTGATGAAGGACGACACCGGGTTGCCCGGCAGCCCGACCAACAGCGCCACGCTGCCGTCGGGGCGGCGGATCTGGCCAAACGCCAGCGGCTTGCCAGGCTTCATGGCAATCTGCCAGTTTTCCACCGACCCTTCGGCGGCGGCGGCGGGCTTGAGGTGGTCTTCTTCACCCACCGAAACCCCACCGCTGGTGACGATGAGGTCGTTGTGCAAGGCCGCTTCGCGCAGCGCGGCGCGGGTGGCGTCCAGCCGGTCGGGCACGATGCCCAGATCGGTGGGCACACAGCCTGCGGCCTGCGCCAGGGCACGCAACACAAAGCGGTTGCTGTTGTAGATGGCACCGGGGCGCAGCGCCTCGCCGGGCATCATGAGTTCGTCGCCGGTGGAAAAGATGGCCACACGTGGCCGGCGCAGCACCTGCAGCATGCCCACACCCACGCTGGCCGCCAGGCCCAGCGCTTGCGGCGTAAGCCGCTGGCCAGGTTTCAACACGGCCACACCCTGGCGCACGTCTTCGCCCCGGCGGCGTATCCATTGGCCCGCCACCGGCACGACGTTGACACGCACGGCGCCCAGGCCTTCTGCAGCAGGCGCCGCCAGGGCGTCACACTGCTCCTGCATCACCACCGCATCGGCACCGGCCGGCACCTGGCCACCCGTAAAGATGCGTGCGGCGGTACCGGGCAACAAGGCGTGGCCCACATGGCCGGCAGGGATGCGCTGTGACACTGGCAGCACGGTGCAGGACAGCGGCACGTCGGCGGCGCGCAGGGCGTAGCCGTCCATCGACGTGTTGTCGGCCGGCGGCACGTCCAGCGTGGAATGCACGTCCTGCGCCAGCACGCGGCCCAGCGCCTCAAAGGTCGAGACAGTTTCGGTCTGGGTGATGCGGTGCGGGCGGGCACCGGCGGCCAGCAGCGCCAGCGCCTCGTCCAGACTGAGCATGGGGCGCGGGCTGTTCATGCGCTCAGGCATTGGCACCTGGCCATCATTCGGCGCAGTGGGTCTGGATGAACTGCTTCACCGCTGCCACGCTGGGCTGCATCACGGTGAATCGCTTGGGCAGGTCTTCAATGCCCTTCAGCGCGGCCGGCGGCTCGGGGTCGTGGCCCGTGGCTTCACGGATGGTGGCGGCAAACTTGGCCGGCAGCGCGGTTTCCAGCACCACCATGGGCACACCCGGCTGCAAGTGGGCCAGTGCCACTTTCAGGCCGTCAGCGGTGTGGGTGTCGATCATCACGCCGGTGGTTTCAAAGGTGCTGCGGATGGTGGCCAGGCGGTCGGCGTGCGTGCTGCGGCCGCTGACGAAACCGAAGCCAGCAACTTGCGCAAATTCACTGGGCGTAAGCGCAAAACCGCCCTGTTCCGACACCATGAAGCCGAACAGCTCGGCCGTGCGTTGGCCGTGGCGGCCCAGCAAGTCAAACACAAAGCGCTCAAAGTTGCTGGCCTTGCTGATGTCCATGCTGGGGCTGGACGTCTCGTGTGTCTCGGACGTGGCGCGCACGCGGTAAGTGCCGGTGCGGAAGAATTCGTCGAGCACGTCGTTTTCGTTGGTGGCCAGCACCAGTTGGCTGATTGGCAGGCCCATGCAACGCGCCACATGGCCCGCGCAGATGTTGCCAAAATTGCCGCTGGGCACGGCGAAGCTGACCTTCTCGGCATTCGACTTCGTCGCCTGAAAGTACCCGGCGAAGTAATACACCACCTGCGCCAGCAAACGTGCCCAGTTGATGCTGTTGACGGTGCCGATGCGGTACTGCCGCTTGAAGCCAAGGTCATTGCTGACGGCCTTGACGATGTCCTGGCAATCGTCAAACACACCCTGCACCGCGATGTTGTGGATGTTGGCGTCTTGCAGGCTGAACATCTGCGCTTGCTGGAAGGGGCTCATGCGGCCGTGCGGGCTGAGCATGAACACCCGCACCCCCTGCTTGCCGCGCATGGCGTATTCGGCCGCGCTGCCTGTGTCGCCGCTGGTGGCGCCCAGGATGTTGAGTTGCTCGCCCCGGCGCGCCAGTTCATATTCAAACAGGTTGCCCAGCAACTGCATGGCAATGTCCTTGAAGGCCAGCGTGGGGCCGTTGGACAGGGCTTGCAGGTAAACGCCTTCTTGCAGTTTCTTCAGCGGCGTGATCTGCGGCGTGCCGAACACCGCTTCGGTGTAGGTCGTTTCGCACAGGCGCAACAGGTCGGCGGATGGGATGTCGTCGATGTAGAGCGAGAGGATTTCAAACGCCAGGTGCGCGTACGGCAGGCCGCGCCAGCGCGTGAGCGTGGTCTCATCGATCTTCGGGTATTGCGCGGGCAGGTAGAGGCCGCCGTCGGGCGCCAGGCCTTCGAGCAGGATGTCGGAAAAACCGCGCTCGGCCTTGTCGCCGCGGGTGCTGATGTACTTCAATTCGCCCTCCGCCGGGCCGTCCCAAGGAGGGCGAGTGCCCCCTCGGGGGGCAGCAAAGCGACGCCGTCGCAAGCTTGGGGGTTCA
>CAZUKT010000393.1:0-4723 GCA_964620975.1 uncultured Rubrivivax sp.
TCCTACGGCAAGGTCGAGGCCCTGGTGATGAACGCCTCGGGCTGCGGCGCCAGCGTCAAGGACTACGGCCACGCGCTGGCACACGACCCGCATTACGCCGACAAGGCACGCCGCGTGAGCGGGCTCACGCGCGACATCAGTGAGCTGCTGCCCGACCTGGTGGCCGCGCTCAAGGGCAAGCTGCGCGGCGCCAAGACCAAGCGCCTGGCCTTCCACCCGCCGTGCACGCTGCAGCATGGGCAGCAACTGCGTGGCGGGGTTGAAACCCACCTGAACGCACTGGGTTTTGAAGTGAGCCTGGCCAGCGCGGAAAGCCACCTGTGCTGCGGCAGCGCGGGCACCTACAGCGTGCTGCAACCCAAGCTGGCCACCGCACTGCGCGACCGCAAGCTCGCGCACCTGGCACCCCTGGCACCGCAGGCCATAGTCAGCGCCAACATCGGCTGCATACAGCACCTGCAGAGTGGCACCACCACCCCGGTGCGGCATTGGGTGGAAGTGCTGGACGAAGCGCTGGCCTGAAGCTATGCGGCTGCGGCGCCGACGTAGATGTCGGTGTCGGGCAGCACACGGCGCAAAGTGGCAAAGGCCACCTCAGCGGCTTCGCTGTCACCGGCGCACAGCTCGGGCGTGAAGGCCAGCACGGCTTCGCCGTCCAGCAGCCGCAGTTCGCGCAGCCAGCCCCGAATGGGCCAGCGCGCGCCCAGCGCGCGCGCCATGTCGGCTTCCAGCGCGGCCAGCACCCGCTGCAGGTCTTCGGCCTGGCCCACCAGCTGTGGTGGCACCACCGGCGGCAGTGCCGGGCCGGCAGGCAGGATGGGGATGACGCGAAAAGCCATGGCCGCGATTTTGCCCTGCGCCGGCCGCCAGGCGACACCACCCGGGGCGGCAACGCCGCCACGGCCCGCTGGCATGCAAGCCGCTATCGTGGGGGCCCCATTCCACAGGACACGGCCCATGCGCTGGATGCGATTGACCCACCAAGGCCAGCCCACGCTGGGCCTGCTGCAAGGTGACAGCGTGCAATTGCACAGCGGCAGCCTGTTTGGCTGCGCGCATGCGCCGCAGCCCAGTGGTGAGTCTGTGCCCCTGGCCGACGTGCCCGCACAGGCCTGGCTGCCCCCCTGCGTGCCGGGCAAGATCATCGGCTTGTGGAACAACTTTCGCGCCGCCGCCGCCAAGAACGGCTGGGCCGAGCCGGCCGAGCCGCTGTACTTTCTGAAAAGCCCGGCCAGCGCGGCGGCACATGAACAAGCCATTGCCGCCGCGCCACCCGAAGTGGGCCGCGTGGCCTTTGAAGGTGAACTGGCCGTCGTCATTGGCCGCACGGCGCGCAAGCTGGCGCGTGAAGACGCGGCCGGCACCATCTTTGGCTACACCTGCACCAACGACATCACGGCCATCGAACTGCTGCACCGCGACACGAGTTTTGCGCAATGGACACGCGCCAAGAGCTTTGACGGTTTTGGTGCTTTCGGGCCCTGGATAGACACCGACTTTGATCCCGGCACGGCCACCTTGCGCACCCTGGTGGGTGGCCGCGAGCGCCAGAACTACGCGCTGTCCGACATGTTCTTCAGCCCACAAGAACTGGTGTGGCGCCTGAGCCAGGACATGACGCTGGCCCCCGGCGACGTGATCCTGTGCGGCACCTCGATCGGTGTCTTGCCCATGAAGCCCGGCACCACGGTGGAAGTGGAAATCAGCGGCCTGGGCACGCTGCGCAACGTCTACGGCTGAGGTGTGCCGGCAGCCACCTGCGGCCGCCCGCCGCGCAAGCCCATCACCACGCCGGCTATCAAGAGCCCGGCCCCCAGCAGCGTCAGCGCTTGCGGCCACTGCGCCCTGTAAACAAAGGCGTAGGCCAGTGCGGCCAGGGTTTCAAACACGATCAACTGCCCGGCCAGTGCAGGCGGCAGGCGCTGGCTGGCTTCGTTCCAGCACAGCGTGCCCAGCCACGAGGCCAGCAGCCCCAGGCCCAGCATCAAGCCCACAAACAGCGCCGGTTGCGGGCCCAGCGGCATGGCCAAGGCGCCACCGCCAAAGGCACTGTTCCAGACCCAGAACAGCACGTAACCCGCCGCAGCCAGGGGCAAGGTGGCCAGGCCCTGCGCGGTGGCCCAGGCGCGCGGGCTGCGGTCGGCGTGGGCGCGCAGCCATTCGCCGTTGCGCAGGGGGTACCAGGTCCAGCAGACCACGGCGCCCACGGCCAGCAGCGCGCCCGTGGCGTAGGTGGACAAGGGTGTGCCAGGGCTCAGTTGTGAAAGCTCGGCGTGGTTGACGCAGGCAATGCCCGCAGCCAGCAGGGCCAGTGAAGGCGCCAGCCGCGCCCAGGGCAAACGTGCTTCGACGCGTGTGCCGGGCGTGTGGCGGCGCAGGTTGGCGGTGACTGCAATCACCACCGGCAGCGTGCCAATGATCATGGTGGGCAGCGGCCCGCCCGAGCGCTGTATGGCCGCTGCCAGGCACAGGTAGTACAGCAGGTTGCCCACGGCGGACAGCTTCAGCGCTTCCAGCCAGTCGGCGCGTGTGAGCCCGCGCAGGGCCGTGCGGTCCCACCAGGCCAGGGGCAACGCAATCAGGCCAAAGGCCAGGTAACGCCCCATGCTGAGCAGCGCTGCCGGGTATTCGGCCAGCAGGGTGGGCGCCACGAACACCAGGCCCCACATCAGGCCCGCGGCCAGTGCGAACAAGTTGCCGGTAATCAGCGCATGCCGGTGGGCAGGCATCAGCGGCCGCCGCCTTGGGCCACGGCGCCTTGCAATGGGCGGCCGCTGCGCGCTCGGCCCTGCGAAAGAAAACACATATCGGGATGATCGCACTGGCCAGCACCTGCCGCCTTGGGCAGCAACTTGGGCATGCAAAGGCAGCAGGGCGCAGTTTGTGTGTTTCAGTGGCGCGCTTTAGTGCGCAGCCGGCGCGGGCGGCTGATTACTTCTTGACGGCGAAGTCAGCCAATTGTTTGCCGGCGTTGAGCGCGTCACGCAGCCATTGCGGGCGTTTGCCAATGCCACCCCAGGTGCCACCGGTGTCGTTCTGGAACTTGACGACGGCCGGCGCCTTGGGCGCAGCGGCCTTGCCCTTGCGGCGTTTGACCGGGGCGGTGGCCTTGCCTTCGGCCTTCTTGGGCTTGCCGCCCAAACCCAGATCATCGGCAGTAAGTTTGTAAACGGTGATGGCTTCACGAATGCGGCCAATGACACCGTCCATCTCTTTGCGGCGCAGCTTTTCAGCGTCCAGCTTGAGCAATTCAATTTGCTTGACGATTTGAGCGTAGGTCTTGGTCATGGTTTCCGATGTATTGAATGTGTCCCTGAGGCCGCCAATGAAACCGGCCGATGGCGTCTTGTGCAAACCTGATTTGGCGCCATTGCGGCGGCATTATCACTGCATTCGCCAATTTAGGTATTGCAGTTGTAATGTGGAGAATCGGTGACGCGTAAAAGTAGAGTTAGCTTCATTCGGCCGCGTTAGGTGGCGCGGCAGACACGGCGTTGGCAACCGCACCGGGCAGTACGCGAGTGGGCCCGGTGCCGCTGCTGAGCCAAAGCAGCGGGTCGGCGCGGTAGTACCGCGCCAGCTCTGCGTACAGCGCCGGGTGCGCCGAGGCCAGTTCGGCGGGTTGTTCGAAAAACCGCTCGCTGACCACCGCAAAGAACTCGGCCGGGTCGGTGGCGGCGTAGGCGCCGATCAGACCGGGCTCGCCTTGTGCAAGGCGCTGCCGCAAATGGGCATATTCCCGGCTGAGCACACGCGCCCAGCGTGCGCCGCTCTTGCGGCCCAGGCCGCGTGGCGCACCGTTGGCGCGGCCGGTTTCCTGGTCCAACTGGTGGGCAAATTCGTGGATCACCACGTTCTGGCCATCATGCGGATCGGCCGCGCCGGCCCGCACGTCGTCCCACGACAGGATCACCTGCCCCTGCTGCCACGACTCACCCGACAGCACTCGGCGCGTGTCGTGTGCCAGGCCGGAGGCGTCGGCCGTGACGCGGTCCACCACAAAGGCGCCGGGGTAAATCAACACCTGGCGCAGCCCGGCAAAGTAACCCGTGCGGCGGTTTAGCAGCAGCAGGGCCGCCTGCACGGCCACCAGCACGCGCATTTCGTCGGTCACTACAAGACCGGCGCAACCGATGAAGGGCTTTTCAGCCAGCAGAACCTGGGCGTGTTTCTTGGCTTGTAGCTGCACGTCGGCCGGCAACTGCGCAAAGGCAGGCATGTGCCGGCGCAGCACCTCGCGCCAGGCCGGCGCAAAAGGCTGGCGCCGCACACGCGCACGTCGCAACGCGGCCAAGAGCTGCGGGCCCACCAGCCACGCGGCCGCGATGGCCAGCAAGCTGATGAAAAAGACAAGGGGGGCCAAGGCCGGGGCAGTCGTCACCCCGGCATCTGGGCGCCCTGCGGCCGGGTTTCAAGGGCCCGCATTCCAGGGGCTTGCAGGCCGTTGACCTTGGGCTCAGGCGCGTGGTTCGCAGCGCACCTCGGTGTTCACCGAGTTGGCGATGAAGCAGGATTCGTGCGCCGCGTGGTGCAGGGCGGCCAGGGTGGTGGCGTCGGGCTGCGGCGTGCCCAGCCACTGCACCTGCGGCCGCAGCGTGACCACTGTCATGGCCAGGCGGCCCTGCGCATTGCGGGCCATGTGGCCTTCGGCGTCGTCCACATAACGGTCGGCCACAAAGCCGCCCTTGGCCGCCAGCGACAAGAACCACAGCATGTGGCAACT
>CAZUKT010000394.1:0-4720 GCA_964620975.1 uncultured Rubrivivax sp.
CTTGCCCAGGCCTGATTCGCCGGTCAACAGCACGCCCAGGCCCAGGATGTCCATGAAGACACCGTGGCGTGTGGTGCGGTCGGCAAAGTGCTGACCCAGGTAGCCGCGAACCACGTCGATCACGTGGCCGGCGGATTCGGCGGTCACAAAAAGCGGCAACTCGGCGCGGTCGCACATGGCCACCAGGCGGTCGGGTGGCTTCTGGTTGTCGGCCACGATCAGCACGGGTGGCTCCAGCGTCACGATGCGCGAGATGCGGCGTTCTTGGTCTTCTGGTGCGCTGGCCGTGAGGTAGGCGATCTCGCGCCGCCCCACGATCTGCACGCGGTAGGGGTGGATGTAGTTGAGGTAGCCCACCAGGTCGGCGGCCGAGCGGGCGTCGCGCACGGCGGCGTCGTCAAACTTGCGTTCGGGATGGGCGTGGCCGGCGATCCACTCCCAGTGCAGCACCTCACGGTGCGCTTCAAACAGGGCTTCGGCGCTGATGGAGGTTGGCTTCATCGGCCACCCCGCTGCGTGCGGTTCTTACCGGCCGCGCGGGAGCTTGCTGCCGCCCGGCAGTGCCGAAGCCGTGCAAGGCCAGGGGGGCAACTGGGCACCGTCAGGCCACGGACTTGAGCGGTTCCCAATCGGCGATGAGCTTGTGCACCGCCGCTGCGTCGGGCTCGGCCTTCAGGCGCTCACGCAGTTCGCGGTCAGAAAGCATCTCGGCAATTTCTGACAGGATCTCCAGGTGCCGCTGCGTGGCCGCTTCGGGCACCAGCAAAAAGATCAGCAGCACCACGGGTTCGTCGTCGGGCGCGTCAAAGGGAATGGGCTGCAGCACACGAATCACGGCCGCCAGCGGATTTTTCAAGCCCTTGATGCGGCCGTGTGGAATGGCCACCGCATGCCCCAGGCCCGTGGAGCCCAGGCGTTCGCGGGCAAACAGGTTGTCGGTGACGATGCCCCGCGCGATGGCGTGCTGGTTTTCGAACAACAGGCCGGCGTGTTCAAACACACGCTTCTTGCTGGTTGCGTCCACATTCACCAGCACATTGCTGGCGGGCAGGATCGCGGCGAGACGGTTCATCGAAACATTCCTCATCGCCCTGCCCGGAGTGGAACAAAGCCAGCGAAAGACTTACACAAGCGACTTACACAAGCAAATGATCATAGCAATGCACCGGCACTTGCATGGCGGCCTGATGGCATTGATTCAGGTGGGCTGGACATCATTTGCGGCGCTGCAGCAACAAGTGCTGCTCCCATGCAAAACGGCCCCGCAGGGCCGTGTGTCTGGTGCGCAAGGGGCCTAGACGACGTCTGCGCCTTGCCGCTTGGGCGACTCGTGGTGGTGGTTTTGCAGCCGGTCTTTGTGGCGCACCACCTGGCGGTCGAGCTTGTCCATGAGCTGGTCTATGGCCGCGTAAAGGTCTTCATGGGCTTGCTCAACAAAGATGTCGCGTCCCTTGACGTGCAGCGTGACCTCGGCCTTTTGTCGCCTTTCTTTCTCTTTCATCTTCTCCACCGTCAGCAGCACGGTGACATCTACAACCTGGTCAAAGTGTCGGGTCACGCGGTCCAGCTTGGTGAGTACGTACTCTCTTAGGGCCGGTGTGACTTCGAGGTGATGGCCGCTGATCGTCAAGTTCATCAGAACCTCCTTTACGAGGGGGAGCAACAAGCCGGCAAACCAGACCGCCGGCCACGGGGAAAGCTTGGGAAGGGGGTGTGTGGGGGCTGCGGCGGCAAGGCGCCTGGGGTGAAGCGTCAAACCCAGTGTGCACCCGTTGAATGCCCCTGACAAGCGGGTTGCCTTGACCTGTGTCGGGGTGGGGCGTGACGCAATCCCGCCCACCTTGCGACAAAGTAACGGCTGCCGTGCGGCCGTATGCTGCGGCATCTGTTTGCTGCGGCGCACCCAACGCCCTTGACCCATGCGCACCGACCTTCTCGTCCGCAACGCCACCTTGCCTGACGGCCGCACCGGCATCGACTTGCTGGCCCTGGGCGGCCGCATCAGCGCATTGGGGCCTGCGCTGCCCGCGCCGGCCGATGTGCCCACGGTACACGCCCAGGGCTGGCTGCTCAGCCCACCCTTTGTGGACGCGCACTTCCACATGGACAGCACACTCAGCCACGGCCAACCCCGTGTCAACACCAGCGGCACGCTGCTGGAAGGCATTGCCCTGTGGGGTGAACTCAAGCCCCTGCTGACCGAAGAGGCGCTGGTGGAGCGGGCGCTGGCGTACTGCGACTGGGCCGTGGCCCGTGGTCTGCTGGCCATACGTTCGCATGTGGACGTGTGTGACGACCGCCTGCTGGCCGTGCGTGCATTGCTGCAAGTGAAGCGCCAAGTGGCGCCCTACCTTGACTTGCAGCTGGTGGCATTCCCGCAAGACGGCGCGCTGCGTTCGCCCACCGCGCTGGCCAACCTGTTGCGTGCGCTGGACCTGGGCGTGGACGTGGTGGGTGGCATCCCGCACTTTGAGCGCACGGCCGAGCAGGGCAGCGAAAGCGTGCGCCTGCTGTGCGAACTGGCCGCCGAACGCGGCCTGCGTGTGGACATGCACTGCGACGAAAGCGACGACCCGCACTCGCGCCACATCGAGACGCTGGCCTTCCACACCCAGCGCCTGGGACTGCAGGGCCGTGTCACGGGGTCACACCTCACGTCCATGCATTCCATGGACAACTACTACGTCAGCAAGCTGCTGCCGCTCATCGCCCAGGCGCAAGTGCACGTGGTGGCCAACCCGCTCATCAACATCACGCTGCAGGGCCGGCACGACAGCTACCCCAAGCGCCGTGGATTGACCCGTGTGCCCGAACTGCTGGCCGCTGGCGTGAACGTGGGTTTCGGGCACGACTGCGTGATGGACCCCTGGTACGCGCTGGGCTCGGGCTGCATGCTCGAAGTGGCGGCCATGGGCCTGCATGTGGCGCAGATGACCTCGGTGGCCGCGCAACGCCAGTGTTTTGACGCCGTCACCGTCAACAACGCCCGCATCCTGGGTTTGCAGGGCTATGGCCTGGAGCCCGGCTGCCGGGCCGACTTTGTGCTGCTGCAGGCCCGCAGCCCGCAAGAGGCTATTCGCCTGCGGGCCCAGCGCCTGCTGGTGGTGCGTGGCGGCACAGTGCTGTCGCGCATGCCGCCAGCCAGCGCCGAGCTGCGCATGCCGGGGCGCCCGGCACAAGTGGACTTCACGCGACAGGGCCTCCACACAGCCGAAGATGCCCGTCGCTAGAATCGTTTGGACCCCAGGGACAAAGAACAGACACACACATGAAACTGATCGGATCACTCACCAGCCCCTACGTGCGCAAGGTTCGTGTCGTGATGGCCGAGAAGAAGCTTGACTTCCAGTTCGTGCTTGAAGACCCCTGGACCGGCGACGCCGTCATCAAGAGCAACCCGTTGGGCAAGGTGCCGTGTTTGGTGATGGAAGGCGGCGAAGCGATTTTTGATTCGCGCGTGATCGTTGAATACCTTGACACCATGTCGCCGGTGGGCAAGCTCATGCCGCCCACAGGCCGCGAGCGCATTGAAGTGCGCACCTGGGAAGCCCTGGCCGACGGCCTGCTTGACGCCGCCGTGGCCGCCCGGCTTGAAGCGCACTGGGCCGGCCGCTCTGAGGCGCAGCGCTCGCAGGCCTGGATAGACCGCCAGATGCGCGCCGTGGACGCGTCGCTCAAGGCCATGGGCCAGGGCCTGGGCGACAAGCCCTATTGCGCCGGCAACTTCTTTTCGCTGGCCGACGTGGCCGTGGGTTGTGCGCTGGGTTACGTCGACTTCCGTTTTCCGCAGATCGACTGGCGCGGCAGCTACCCCAACCTGGGCAAGCTCTACGACAAGCTGGCCACGCGGCCGAGCTTTGTGGACTCGGCGCCGCCTGCGGCCTGAGCGGGCCTTGCCCGCCGGCTACGCAGCCACCGCGCTGCGGGCCGCAGCAAAGCTGTCGGCCCGGGCCATGGGCCAGTACAACTCATAGGCCTTGTGCGGCCAGGCCGCGCGGCCTTCAATGGCCGCCAGCAGCGAGCCCGGCTGCACAAAGGTCAGCTGGTTGGCCAGCAGCCTGACTTCATGGTTGGCCACGCGCCGCACGATGTGTGACGCCGTGATCTGCCCGGGGTGCGCCAGCCCGGCGGCCTGCACCAGTTCCTTCAGCGCCTGCAGCGTGTTCTGGTGAAAGCGCAGCACACGTTCGGTCTTGTCGGGCACCACCAGCGCGCGTTGGCGCATCGGGTCTTGGGTGGTCACCCCGGTGGGGCAGGCGCCGGTGTGGCAGGTCTGCGCCTGAATGCAGCCCAGCGCAAACATGAAACCGCGGGCGGCATTGCACCAGTCGGCACCCAGGGCAATGTTGCGTGCAATGTCAAACGCACTGACGACTTTGCCCGCGCAGCCCAGCTTGATGCGGGACCGTAGGTTCAGCCCCACCAGCGTGTTGTGCACCAGCAGCAGGCCTTCTTGCAGCGGCGCGCCCACGTGGTCGGTAAATTCAAGCGGCGCCGCGCCGGTGCCACCCTCGGCGCCGTCCACCACGATGAAGTCGGGCAACAAGCCGCTGTCGACCATGGCCTTGCAAATGGCAAACCATTCCCAGGGGTGGCCAATGCACAGCTTGAAGCCCGTGGGTTTGCCACCCGACAAACGCCGCAGCTTGTCCACAAACTGCAGCAGTTCCAGCGGTGTGCCAAAGGCGCTGTGGCTGGCGGGGCTGACGCAGTCCTGGCC
>CAZUKT010000395.1:0-4714 GCA_964620975.1 uncultured Rubrivivax sp.
CAGGTAGCTTGCCGCGTCGCGCCGCAGCGCCCGAATGGCGGGCAGCGTGCCCGGCAAACCGGCGGCGTGCATGGCGTCCTGCAAGGGCACGCCGTCGGCGTCAAGCTGTTGCAACCAGGCGGGGTCAAAGTCACCGGTGAGTGCGCCGCTGCCCAGGAAGGTGGCCTTGTAGCACTGGCCTTCCTCTTCAGCAAAACCTATTACTTCAATGCCAAACGGCAGCCTGCGGCCCTGTGCGTGCAACTGCTGCACCACGGCCAGCGGCACCAATATGCCCAGGCGGCCGTCGTACTTGCCCCCATTGCGCACGGTGTCGTAGTGGCTGCCCGTCAGCAGGCGCGGTGCTGCCGTGTCGGTGCCGTGGTACAGACCCACCACGTTGCCCACGGCGTCGATCTGGGCGTGGTCAAAGCCCGCGTCCTGCATCCACGCCATCAATTGGCGCGCCACGGCCTGGTGGGCTGCGGTGAGGTAAGTCACCGTGAGCTGCCCTTGCTCGGCGTAGCCGGGGTCACTGTGCGCGGCCAGGGCCTCGGCCCAGTCCCACACCCGTTGGCCTTGCGTGGGTGTGACACCAAACTTGTCGTTCAAGCGGATTTCTGCAATGCGGTGGATGTTGCGCAGCGCCTCGGCAAATTCAAAGTCGGCGTGGCCCGCCAGACGCCGCTCGAAGCTGGCAATGATTTCGCTGCGGTTCAGCCCCAGGCCTCGCGGCCCGCGCACGGCCAGGACAAACGGCCAGCCGAACCGGGCGTTGTAGGCCGCGTTGAGCTGCTGGATGTGCGCAAACTCTTCGGCCGTGCAGTCGGTCAGGCCGGCCTTGCCCTGCTCGTGGGTGCTTTCGGCGGTCAGGCTCTTGCTGACCATGGCTTTGCCGGCCAGTTCAGGGTGGGCGCGGATCAGCGCCAGTTGGCCGCTTTGCCCGGCTTCGCGCACGCTGGTGACCAGCGCGTGCTTGAGTGCGGCCAGGCTGGCAAAGGGCCGCTTTGCAGCCGCGTGCTTGGCCACCCAGGGCGAATGTTCATAGGTGCCATCGAGCAGCGCACAGAAGTCTTCGGCGCTGGCGGCGTTGATCTGCGCAAGGCTCAGCATGGCGGGTGCTTTCATGGCCGGTGTCACTGCCACACAAAGGCAGTGGCGGGATCGAAGGGATGGGTGGCCTTCCAGTGCCGCGCAATGTCAATGCGCCGGCAGATCCACACCCGATCACGGGCCTGGATGTGGTCCAGGAAGCGCTGCAGCACGGCGATGCGTGCCGGCTTGCCCAGCAGCCGGCAATGCATGCCGACGCTCATCATCTTGGGTGCGGTTTCGCCTTCGGCATACAGCGCGTCAAAGGCGTCGCGCAGGTAGGTAAAGAAGTGCTCACCGGTGTTGAAGCCCTGCGCCTGCACACACCGCATGTCGTTGGTGTCCAGCGCGTAAGGCACTACCAAATGAGGTGCCAGCGTGCCGTTTGTCTTTTTCACCTGCAGCCAAAAGGGCAGGTCGTCACCGTAGTAGTCACTGTCGTATTCGTAGCCGCCTTGGTCGGCCACCAGGCGGCGTGTGTTGGGGCTGTCGCGGCCGGTGTACCAGCCCGTGGCGCCCACCCCGCCAGTCAGTGCATGCATCAGGTCGGTGGCCACGGCGATGTGCCTGCGCTCGGTGGCCTCGGGCATGTGCTGGTGGTGGATCCAGCGCAGGCCGTGGTTGGCGATTTCGTCGCCGCGCGCCAGGAAGGCCTGCACCAGTTCGGGGTAGCGCTCCAGTGCCGAGACGACGCCAAACACGGTCAGTGGCAACTGGCGTTGGTCAAATTCACGCAAGATGCGCCACACCCCTGCGCGTGAGCCGTATTCGTACATCGACTCCATGGTCATGTGCCGGTTTTCGTAGGCCTGCGCCGTGACCAGTTCGCTCAGAAAGGTTTCACTGGTGGGGTCGCCATGCAAGGGGTTGTTTTCACCGCCCTCTTCGTAGTTCAGCACAAACTGCACCGCCACGCGGGCCTGGCCGGGCCACTGCGCATGGGGCGGGTTGCGGCCGTAGCCGCGCAGGTCTCGGGGATAGGGCAAAGCAGTCATGACGGCACCAGAAGATGCGTGAGGTCACCCACGCGCGGGTGGAGTTGCAGGTTGCGTTCGACGTTGCCCAGGTGGCTGTCCATCAGCCGCACGGCAGCGCGGGCGTCACGCCGCTCGATGGCGTCGACGATGGCCACGTGTTCTGCAGCACTGTGGCCTGCGGAAAACGCGCTTTGGTACATCAGGGCAATCAGTGAACAGCGGCTCAGCAGGTCGGCCAGCAACTGCGCCAGCACTTCGTTGCCCAGCAGCCGCGCCAGCACCACATGAAAGTCGGCCAGCAGCCGCGTACGGCCGGTCACGTCGGTGCGGGCCACGGCATCGGCTTCGGTGCGCAAATGGGCGCGCAGTTGCGCCACCTGCTCGGGCGTGACCTGCGCACACAGTTGCCGCACAAGCGCCGCTTCAATCATCTTGCGCACTTCAAACACCTGGCGCGCTTCTTCTACGCTGGGCTGCGCCACAAAGGCGCCGCGGGCTGGTTCCAGCGTGACGAGGTGGTCGCGGCTGAGCTGGTTCAGCGCCTGGCCGGCGCTCGACGATGGCGGTGGTGATGGCGTCAACGATGCGCTGCGTGCTGCCGGGCGTGGCCAGACCCGCAGGCGCCGCCGCAGCCCGGGCAACGCGTCCGCCCCGGGGCAAGGCCGGCGGCGGGGTGACACGGGGTTTGGCGCGGCTGCCTGCCATGTTGGGTGCTGAAAGCCCCGGGGCGCGGGCGGCCCGGGTTGGCAAGTGGTTGACGTGTATCCAGAAGTGTATACAGTTTGCTGCTGGCGACAAGCCCAAGACAAACCCGGACGCGGGTCTGCGGTTTGCCTGCTGCGCATCTGGCTCCCGCCTATCGTCCACCACCCAACAAACCAGCCGCTTGCCGGCACGCAAATCATGGGCCACCTCAGCACCCACGTCCTGGACACTGCCCACGGCTGCCCGGCCGCCGGCATGCAAGTCACGCTGCAGCGCGTCGGCCCCGACGGTGGCGCCACCGTGGTCAGGCAGTTCACCCTCAACGCCGACGGCCGCGCCGAGGGCCCCTTGCTCGATGCCTCCACCATGGCCGCCGGCCGCTACCGGCTGCTGTTTGAGGTTGCGCCCTATTTTCGTGCGCGCGGCGTGCTTTTGCCCGAGCCACCGTTCATCGATATGGTGCAACTTGACTTTGGCATTGCCAGCGCCAGCGGGCACTACCACGTGCCGCTGCTCGTGAGCCCCTGGGCGTACAGCACTTACCGCGGCTCATGATGGCCTGCGGCACGGCGCTTGCTGGGGTGGTGCGTCACCCTGAGGACGATGCCATGAAGCTGTTGCGCAAACCCGGCCCCACCGCCGCCACCCTGGCCACCGTCGTGGCCGCATCCCTGGCAGCGCTGCTGCTGGTCATGCCCGCATTCGCCGCCTATCCCGACAAGCCCATCCGCATCGTCGTGACCTTTGCCGCCGGCGGCGCCAGCGACATCGTGGCGCGCGCCATCTCGGAACCCCTGGCCAAGGCCCTGGGTCAGCCGGTGATCGTGGACAACAAGCCCGGCGCAGGCGGCACCATTGGCGGCAACGAGGTGGTGCGCTCCGCGCCCGACGGCTACACGCTCATGCTGAGCAACTCCACGCCGCTGTCGATCGGCCCCTTCACGGTGCCCAAGCAGCCCTACGACCCGGCACTGCAGTTCACCCACGTGGCCATGCTGGGCATTGCGCCGGTGGCCATCATGGCCAACCCCAAGTCGGGCCCCGCGTCGCTGAAGGACCTGCCCCGTTTTGCAGGCGTAGCTGCGGGCGGCAGCGCAAGTTTTGGCAGCGGTGGCCCCGGCTCCATCGGCCACATCGTGGGCGAAATGAGCAAGGCGGCACTGAAGATGAACATGACGCACGTGCCCTACCGCGGCGGCGCCCCCATGACGACGGACCTCATCGCCGGCACCATTCCCATCGGCATCGACGTCATCACCGCCTACGTGCCGATGATGAAGACGGGCCAGATCAAGGCGCTGGCCGTCACCTCCCGCACGCGCTCGCCGCTGGCGCCCGACGTGCCCAGCGTGGTGGAGTTGGGCCTGCCGCAGTTGCTGGCTGAAAACTACTTTGGTGTCTCCGGCCCTGCGGGCCTGCCCAAGGATGTGACCGACCGGCTCTACAAAGCCCTGGCCGACATCGTGGCCGACCCGGCCATCGTGAAGCGCTTTGAGACGCTTGGCATCACGCCCGTCAAGATGACGGGCGCGGAATTCAGCGCCTTCGTCGTGCAGCAGGTCAAGGACTGGGCGCCGGCCATCAAGGCCGCCGACGTGAAGAACTGAACCAGCGCTGCCGGCAGCGGTGGCCCCGCCCTGCCGCCGGGTGCCGCCCAAGCCTGGGGTAAGCCCGCGTCGGCATCGTGCACAGCCGTGTATACACTTTTCTTGCGTCGCCGCGGAGCCTGCACCCCCTGCAGTCGCGACACCCAGCCCCCACAGAGCCCGCCGTGGTGGGGTGCAAGTTGACCTTCCCGTCGCTTGACCACCCCTCGGGGCACGCCCTGCCGTGCCCCCCACCCACGCGAAACAAGGCACGTGGGCGCGGCACTTTCAACCTTGGCTGGGCGCGCTGACCTGATGGACGCTTATCTGTTGGACATTTACCTGCTGGACTGGGCCAACCTGCTGCTGCGCTGG
>CAZUKT010000396.1:0-4462 GCA_964620975.1 uncultured Rubrivivax sp.
TGCCAAGGACAAGCCGTGCTTGTCGAGGTTGACGGCGTTCTTTCGGGGGTCGAAAGTGAACCGTACCGCGATTTATTGTAGAGGCATTAAACAGGGCACTGCGGCCCAGCCTCAACCTCCCAGGCGCTTGCCTGGGCGTGGTCTCTCAGGCTGACCCGGGCGTCAACCCCGGTTCAGCGCGTCATCCAGCACCTCCACCCAGTGCCGCACCGGCGTGGCGGTGCCGGACTGCAGGTGCTGGATGCAGCCGATGTTGGCGGAGATGACGGTCTCGTCGTCGGCCGGTGCCAGGTGGCCGAGCTTGCGGTCGCGCAGTTGCGTGGCGAGTTCGGGCTGCAGCACGCTGTAGGTGCCGGCCGAGCCGCAGCACAGGTGGCTTTCGGCGCCCGCCAGCCGCACTTCGAAACCGAGCGCGGCCAGGTGCTGCTCGACGCCGCCGCGCAGCTGTTGGCCGTGCTGCAGCGTGCAGGGCGGGTGGAAGACCAGGCGGCCGTGGGTGGGCAAGGTCGCCGAGCCTGGCTTGCCCGTGGCACGGCCCAGGCGCGGTGCCAGGGCCGGCACCAGGCCGGGCAGCAGTTCGCTCAGGTCTTTGGTGAGCTCGCTGATGCGCCGCGCCTTGTCGGCGTAGGCCGGGTCATGCGCCAGGGCGTGGCCGTATTCCTTGACGGCCACACCACAGCCGGAAGCGTTCATCACGATGGCCTCCACCTGGCCCTGGCTGGTCAGCCCTTCCGCCAGCGGCCACCAGGCGTCGATGTTGCGGCGCATGTCGGCCAGGCCGCCTTCGTGGTCGTTCAGGTGGGTGCGCAGGGCGCCGCAGCAGCCGGCGCCATCGGCCACCAGGATCTGGATGCCGGCGGCGTCCAGCACGCGCGCCGTGGCGGCGTTGATGTTGGGCATCATGGCCGGCTGCACGCAGCCCAGCAGCATCAGCACCTTGCGCTTGTGCGTGCGTGTGGGCCACTGGTGGGCGCGGGCACCGCCCGGGGCCGGCACCTTGTTTTTCAAAGCTGCCGGCAGCAGCGGCCGCACCATCTGGCCCAGCTTCATGGCCGGCCCGAACAGGGGCGAGGTCAGGCCGGTCTTCAGGGCCCAGCGCATGGCCTTTTCGCCGGCCGGGCGTTGCACCCGTTCGTCGACGATCTTGCGGCCGATGTCCACCAGGTGGCCATATTGCACGCCGCTGGGGCAGGTGGTTTCGCAGTTGCGGCAGGTCAGGCAGCGGTCCAGGTGCTGCTGCGTGCTGCGGGTCACGGGCGCACCTTCCAGCACCTGTTTCATCAGGTAGATGCGGCCACGCGGGCCGTCAAGCTCGTCACCCAGCAGTTGGTAGGTGGGGCAGGTGGCGGTGCAAAAACCGCAATGCACACACTTGCGCAAGATGGCCTCGGCCGCCTCGCCGTCACGGGTGCCTTTGAACTCGGGAGCCAGATTG
Source organism: uncultured Rubrivivax sp. (assembly GCA_964620975.1). GTDB lineage: Bacteria > Pseudomonadota > Gammaproteobacteria > Burkholderiales > Burkholderiaceae_C > Rubrivivax. The sequence goes on from CAZUKT010000396.1 coordinate 1,436, forward strand.
GTTTGCATGAAGGCTTTGAAGGACGGGGTTCAGAAAAGCCGCGTTATGGCGGGCATCAGCAAGGCGGCCAGCACCGCCTGCAGGCCCAGGGCCAGTGCGGCGTAGGCACCGGCGTCGGGGTGCACCTGCAGCGCACGCGCGGCACCGATGCCGTGGGACACCGTGCCCAGGGCAAAACCACGCACGGCGGGTTGGCGCACACGCGCCGCGTCAAGCAAGACCTTGGCCGTGACTGCGCCCACCAGCCCCGTGAGCACCGCAAACACCGCCGCCAACGCCGGTATGCCCCCCAGTTGCGCAGCCACGCCCATGGCCACGGGTGCCGTCACCGATTTGGGGGCCAGCGACGCGATCACGTCACGCGGCAGACCCACGGCCCAGCCTATGGCCACCGCGCTGCCGCTGGCTGCCGCACCGCCCAGCAAGGCGGCCAACAAAAGGGCACCGGCGCGCGCGCGCAGTTCAGCGCGGCGCTGCCACAGCGGCCAGGCCAGTGCCACCACGGCCGGCCCAAGCAAGAAGTGGATGAATTGCGCGCCTGAAAAGTACACCGGGTAGGCCGTGCCCGTGGCGCCCAGCAACAGCGCCAGCGCCACCACCGACCACAGCACCGGGTTGGCCCAGGGCGCGTGCCCCAAACGCACCGAAGCGGCCGTGGCCAGCACGTAGACGCCCAGCGTGGCCGTCAGCCCCAACAGCGGCGTGGCTGCCAGGTAGACCCACAGGTTGACGAAGTCGGGCATGTTGCGGCGGCCTCAGCGTGGTGCGCCTGGCTGGGAACCCGGCACGACCTGGTCGCCCGGCGCGCCAACGATGGCAGCGTCACCACCCCCTGCAGCCGGCTGCACCCACAACGCACGCAGCACCCACGCGGCCACCAGCAGGCCCACCCAGGTGGACAGCACCACCGCCAGCAACATGCCCGCGCCGTGCTGCGCGATCAGGCCCAGGTGGCTGACCACGCCCACGCCCACGGGCACAAAGAGCAGCGACAAGTGGTTCAGCAGCGGCGTGGCCGCCGCTTGCACCGGCTTGCGCACGGCCGGCCACTGCAGCAGCAAGGCCATCAGCACCAGGCCCAGCACAGGGCCAGGCAGTGGCAGATGCGCCAAGCGCGTGACAGCCTCGCCAGCGGCTTGGCACAGCAGCAACAAGGTCAGGCCGGTGAGCACGTCCATGGCAATTTCAGGCGCACTGGTACGACAGCACCCAGTAGTGGGTGTACGCCGTCCAGACAACGCCGCGTGCCCGTGTGCCCAGCAGCGCAGTGGCTTCATCGGCGCACGGAAAGTTCTTCAGCACCTCATGCACCGAGCCGTCGTCCAGCGTGCGGTTCTGGTAGGTGTTGCCATGTGCGTCGCGCCGCGAAATGGGCATGCTGCTGGTCTGCACGTAGCTGTTGTCCAGCATCACCACGCGCGCGCCGGGCGCCAGGTGGGCGTGCAGCGTGTCCAGCCAGTCGCCCATGCGCTGCAGCGGCACGTGGCTCCACCAGCAGCCGGCAAACGCGGCGTCGAACGACGTCGCGCCTGGTGATGCAGCGGCGTCGAAAGACGTCGCGCCGCGTGATGCAGCGGCGTCGAAAGACGTCGCGCCTTGTGATGCAGCGTCGCCAACGGCCTGACCCTGCAATCCAGCCAGCGTATAGGCGTCCACCGTGGCAAAGGCCACGCAGCCGGGCAGGCGCTTGCTGCGTGCCACGGCCATGGTTTCAGGGTTGATGTCGGTGGCCAGCCAGCTGGCCGCGTCGCGGGCACCGTGCGGCGTCCACCAGCCGGTGCCGCAGGCCACTTCCAGCACATGCCGTCCGGCAAATGCCGTGGGCAGCCAGGCCTCCATGGCGCGCAAGTCGGCCTGCCGTTCGGGCTTGAAGTAGACACGTTCGTAATACGCGGCACGGCGCGCGTAGTAGGCGCGCATGTCGTCCACCACGTCCCTGGTTTCGATCGGGTCGGTGTGATGGCTCATGGGACTCACAGCCCGGGCACCAGCCGTCCGGGGTTGAAGATGCCGTCGGGGTCAAAGGCCTTCTTCAGTTCACGGTGGATGCGGTCCAGCGGTGGTTTCAGCGGCGCAAAACTGCCCACGCTCTTGTCCTGAGCGCTAAAGAGCACGGCGTGCCCGCCCACGGCTGCGGCGGCGTCGCGCAGCGTGGCTGCGGGTGCGCTGGTGCAGATCCAGCGCTGCGCGCCGCCCCATTCCAGCAATTGTTCGCCCGACAGTTTGATCGGCCCCGTGGTGGCCGGCACGCTCAGCCGCCACAAGCCGGCGCCGCCTTGCACGGCCTTGGCCGCACCCACGAAGAACTCGTCGCGGTGGTCACGCAGGCCAGCCCAGAAGGCACCGGCCGTGGGCTCGGCGATGACTTCACCGCCCATGTGGGCCTGCGCCGCCACAACGGCCGCTGCGGCACCGGCCAGGCGCAGCACCAGGGTGCCGTCCCACCAGGCACTGGCGTTCAACGGGAGCGGCTGGCCACCCCATTCGTTCAGGCGCTTGATGGCGCTGGCCTGGTCGGCGTCCAGCCGTAGCGTCACCGTGGCCGGCAACATGGGCAGCACCTTGAGCGACACCTCGCAGATGACACCCAGCACGCCCATGCTGCCGGCCAGCACACGCGACACGTCGTAGCCCGCCACGTTCTTGATCACCTGGCCACCAAAGCTCAGCACTTCGGCACGGCCGCTCAGCAGCGTGGCACCCAGCACGTAGTCCCGCACGCCACCCACGGCCGCCCGCGCCGGCCCGGCCAGACCCGCCGCCACCATGCCGCCCACGGTGCCGCCTGCAGGACCGGCCACATTGCCCGCCATACGCCGGCTGGCCGCGCCGTCCGCCTTGCCGTCCACTTGCGCTGCAGGCGCAAAACGCGGCGGTTCAAACGGCAGGCACTGGCCCTTTTCAGCCAGCGCCGCTTCCAGCTCGGCCAGCGGTGTGCCGCAGCGCACGGTCACCACCAGTTCGCTGGGCTCGTAACTGCTGATGCCACACAAACCCGTCACGTCCAGCGGCGCGCCTTGGGGCGCC
>CAZUKT010000396.1:4472-4712 GCA_964620975.1 uncultured Rubrivivax sp.
TGCAGCGTGGGGATGACCTTGCCGGGGTTTAGCGTTTCACCGGCGTCAAATGCACGCTTCAACGCAAACATCTGCTCGCGTTCTGCCGGTGAAAACTGCACGCACATGCTGCTGAGCTTTTCCACGCCCACGCCGTGTTCACCGGTCACCGTGCCACCCATGGCCACGCTGGTTTCCAGGATGTCGGCACCGAACAGCTCGCAGCGGTGCATCTGGTCGGGGTCGTTGGCGTCAAACAGG
>CAZUKT010000397.1:0-2228 GCA_964620975.1 uncultured Rubrivivax sp.
GCCGCTGGTGCCGCTGGTGCCGCTGGTGCACCGGCGCCAGCCGGGCCGGGCGCGGCCTGGGCCCCTGGCATGGCGCCGCCACCGGGTGCAGTAGGCGCCGTGGGTGAGACGGGCGCCGCAGCCGAGACAGGCGCGGCCGTGCCGGTGCCCGCCGCTGCCGGCAGCCCGGGCAAGGCGCTGGTGACTTGGCCCACGGCCGCGCCCGCTGCGTTGGCCACCGATGCAGCGGCCGGCGCAACCGCCACTGCCGCTGCGGGGGCGGCCACCAAAGCCGCTGTGGGCGCCGCCGCCAACGTGGCGGCGGGCAAGGCGGGTGCGGCTGCCAGCAAGGCGGGGGGTGCGGCTGCAGTGGCTGCGGCGGTGGCCGCTGCCGTGGATGCTGCCGTGGAGGTGGTGGCCGTGGCCGCCACGCTGGCCACGGGCGCACGCGTCACGGCCATCTGCACGGCCTGCCGCACGGGCTGTTCACCGGCCGAACTGGACAAGATGCGTGCGGTGCCGCCCACCACGCTGCCGGCCACCGAGCCGGCGGTGCTGACGGCCGCCACAGCGGTGCTGGCCGCCGTGGTGGTGGCGCTGACAGCCGCCAGCGCCTGCGTGCCCGCCACCACCGTGGCGGCACCGGCAGCCACGGTGGCCACGGTGCCGGCCGCACTGGCCACCGAGCCCACGGTGCTGGTGACCGTGCCCAACGTCGAGCCACTGCCGGCTGGCAGGTCAGGGATGCTGGGCTTGCTGGGCGCCCCGGGTTTGGCGGCGGTGGCGTCCGGGACCGCCGGCGCCGGGCTGCTGACGGGCGCGGCAGCGGTAGCCCCGGCAGCGGCGCCACCGCTGCCGTCGCGCAACGCCGCGCGGGTGATCTGCTTGACCGCCTCGCGCGCCAGCTCTTCGGGTGTGCGCGGAAACAGGCCGTCCAGCAGGGAAGCTTCGGCCAGGTCGTCACTGTTGTCGCTTTGGCCACCCAGCCAGGGTTGCGGTTGGCCGGGTGCGCCTTCAACCAGCGCACGGTGTGTGTGGCGCAGGGCGTCGGTGCCGCTCACGCGGGGCTGCACCAGCGTGCCCACCAGCACCCGTGCAAACCGTGTGCTGGCGATCTCGCGCGGATCGGTGGGCAGGGGCAAGGGCAACGCGGCGCTGGCCGGCACCTCTTGCGCGGCGGCCAGTGCGTGCCCAAACAAGGCCAGCATGCCTGGGGGCAAGCGCTGCTCGGCCAGGCCAGGCTTGGGCAACTTGGCCAGCGCGGGGTGGGTGTAGGCGGCGTCCACCACCAGCAGGCGGGCGCTGTCGGGGGTGCTCATGAGCGCGTCCACCACCTCTTGCAGCGGCACGCCGGCGGCCAAGACCTGGCTGGCCACTTCAGCCGCGTTCTGGCTGGCGTCCAGCCGCGTGTTGCGCGGCAGCAGCAGGTTTTGGCCGTCCACCTGGGCGCCGAGGCCGGTGACGTAGACAAAGCCCACGCCGCCGGGCTGCATGCGTTCGCGGTATTCCTTCAGGGCGGCGCGCAGGTCGGTGCCGTTGACGTCTTCACGCACCATGACCACAAAACCACCCGCACGCAGCGCCGAGGCCACGGCCTGGGTGTCGCGTGCGGCGCTGTCCAGGACCTGGCGCGAGCCCAGGGTACCGATGCCCACCACCAGCGCCAGGCGCTGGCGGCCGTAGCCCAGCAGGGTGGACGCCGACTGCACAGCGCGTGGCACCTGCAGGCGCAGGTTATTCACCTGCGGCAGTTTGATGTCGGGCAGCGCCATCGGCGTCAGTGTGGCTTCGGTCCCGTGGGCTGAAGCGGCGGCCACCGTGCCGGTGCCCTGCGCCAGGGCTTGTGGCGCAGCCCAGCCCACCAGCAGCAACATGGCCGACGTGGCCACTATCGCCGGCAGCGCCGGCACGGCCGGGGCTGCCGACCGGGCCAAGGAGGTGGCCCGTGCCCAACGGAAATAGTTCATCAACTGCATCCCAACATTCGTGGGCCGAGTTTATCCAGCGGCCTGCCTGAATGTGACAGGTGGTGACAAGCCCGGCATCACGTGATCAGGGGAGCGTGGGCATGGACGCCACAGCACTTGCGCGTCAAATCGGGCGTGCACCGTCGCCAGCCGGGCATCGCCGTTCTGCCTTGCTCGTGCGGCCACAGCGCGCCGCACCGTGCGGCGGTCTGCGGCTGCATGCGGGTATGCGCTGCGGATGTGCGCGCCACCACGGCAGAATGCGCCGCATGCGGCCCCAGC
>CAZUKT010000397.1:2328-4703 GCA_964620975.1 uncultured Rubrivivax sp.
ATGCGCTGCGGATGTGCGCGCCACCACGGCAGAATGCGCCGCATGCGGCCCCAGCACTTGCGCACCCTGCCCCGTTGGGCCTGGCCCCTGGGTGCGGCCGCGCTGGCTTTGGCCGGCTGTGCCTGGCTGGTAGCGGCGGACCTGGCCATGCGCCGCGAAGCCTTTGACACCGACGCCCGCATCGCCCACCGCCTGCTCAGCCAGCAAGCCGTGCAGCACGACGCCATGCTGGCCACCTTGACGCTGCTGCAGCCTGCTGCAGCCACCCAGGATGCCGGCAGCCCCAGCCCCAGCACCGCCAGCGGCGGCACCAACCATGCCGGCCCCGAGCAGCGCCTGCCCGCGCTGTACCCGCAGGTGCTGCAGGTGCTGCGCCGCGCCGGGGCCGACACCTGGCCGCCGGCCCAGGCGCAGGCCTGGGCGGCGGCCGAGGCTGAATCCGCCCGCCTGCAGCGCGCCGTGCTGGCCCAGGTGGACCTGGCGCAGGGCCGCTACACGCTGCTGCGCGCCGGCCAGCCGGCCAGCTACGCGCTGGCCATAGACGCGGCCGCCACCGTGCCCTGGGCCGAGTGGCCGCTGCCCCGGGCGGGCCCGGTGCGTGCCGTGTTGCGTTTGCGGGCGCAGCAGTGGGGCATACAGCCGGGCGCCCCGGCGCCGGGGCTTTGGCGCTTTGAAGCCGTCAAGCGCCTGGCGGCGGACAGCCAGCCCTTTGAGGTGGTGGTGTCGCGTGAGCTTCATGCGCAAGAGCTGCCCTGGCTCAAGCTGGCGCTGTGGTGCGTGTTCAGCGCTGCCGCCACCGCCGCGCTGGCCGCCTGGCAGCGCCAGCGTGACGCCACACGCCGCGCGCAAGAGCTGCTGCGCCTGGGCCAGGTGGGCCGTCTCAACGCCCTGGGCGAACTGGCCGCCGGCATGGCGCACGAGCTGAACCAGCCGCTGACTGCCGTGCTGGCCAGCACACAAGCCGCGCAGCGCCTGCTGGCCGACGACGAGCCCGACCTGGCCACCGTGCGCCAGGCGCTGGCACAAAGCGCGCAGCAGGCGCGCCGTGCGGCCGACGTGGTGGGCCGGCTGCGCCGCCTGGTGCAGCCCCCCGACACCGACGCCGCGCCCCAGGCCCTGGGGCTGCAGGCGGCGGTGCGCCAGGTGCTGTACTTGCTGGCGCCGCAGATGGACCAACTGGGTGTGCAGGTGGACGCCAGCGCCGTGCCCGAAGGCCTGCAGGTGCTGGCCGACCCCGTGGCGCTGGAGCAGATCGTGCACAACCTGGTGCTCAACGCCTTGCAGGCCCTGGAGCGTGGCCCGGCCGGCACACGCCGGCTGGCGCTGGTGGCGCAGGCCGGGCTGGCGCAAGTGCGCCTGCACGTGCAAGACAGCGGCCCCGGCTTTGCGCCGGCCGCGCTGGCGCGCGCCTTTGAGCCGTTTTTCACCACGCGTGACGGCGGCCTGGGCCTGGGCCTGAGCCTGTGCGAGACGCTGGCCGCCGGCATGGGCGGTGCGCTGACGGCACGCAACCGGCCCGAAGGCGGCGCCGAACTCACCCTGACCCTGCCGCAGGCCGGCGCGAGCCCGGCCACGCCATGAACCAGACCCCGCTCATCCAGCTCGTGGACGACGACGCCGCCGTGCGCGACAGCCTGGCGCTGCTCATTGCCACCGTGGGCCTGCGCGTCCAGCCCTGGGCGCACCCGCAGGCCTTTGTGGATGGTTTTGACCGCGACGCCATCGGCGCCATCGTGCTGGACGTGCGCATGCCCGGCCTGGGCGGGCTGCAGGTGCTGGACCTGCTGCGAGCGCAGGGCGTGGACACGCCCGTGGTCATGCTCACCGGCCACGGCACCGTGGCCATGTGCCGGCGCGCCTTCAAGGGCGGCGCGGCTGAATTTCTTGAAAAGCCGGTGGACGACCAGGCCCTGCTTGACGCCCTGCAGGCCGCCGTGCGCCAGCATGTGCGCTCGCGCCAGCACCACGCTGCGGGGCGCGAGGCGCGCGAGCGCCATGCCCAGCTGAGCCCGCGTGAACGCGAGGTGCTGGGCTTCATCGTGGCCGGCCTCACCAACAAGGAAATCGGCCGTGCCCTGGCGCTGAGCCCGCGCACGGTAGAAAGCCATCGCGCCCACCTTTTTGCCAAGCTGGGCGCGGCGTCCTTGGCGCAGCTGATCCTGCAGTACGCGCAGTTGGTGGAAGAAACCGACAACGCGGCCGACCCCGGCCCGGGCGCAGCCGCTGCGTAGTTCTACGCAGTGCGGCGCGGCGCCTTACGAATGGCGGCGTGCGTGGCCGGTTTTTACAGTGCAGCCATCCCAACCCCACCCGATGGAGCCCTGCATGAAACACCTTGTCCGCCACACCACCGCCGTTGCCGCAGCCCTGCTGGC
>CAZUKT010000398.1:0-4660 GCA_964620975.1 uncultured Rubrivivax sp.
TCATATGAGAAACCTGCAAAAAGGCTTTACGCTGATCGAACTGATGATCGTCGTCGCGATCATCGGCATCCTGGCAGCGGTGGCATTGCCGGCCTACCAGGACTACACGGCCAAGGCCAAAGTCGCCGAGGTCGTGCTGGCCGCGTCGGCGTGCCGCACCACCATTACCGAGACGGTGCAATCGACAACGACATTGCCTGCGGCTGCCAACACTTGGGGCTGTGAGGTGACTTCGGGCTCCGGCTCGAAGTACGTCGACAAGATCGAGACAACTGCCACGACCGGCATCGTCACCGTCACCGGGCAGAACCTCGGCGCAGCCAACGGGACCGTCAAGCTGGCTCCTTGCGCCAACGCCAGTGCGACGACCTTCGCCACATGCACGGCGCCGACGGCCGGCGGCACAGTGGCCATGTGGGTCTGCGGGCCGGGCACCATGCCTGCCAAGTTCTTGCCAGGTTCCTGCAAAGTAACCTGATGGTTGGTTCGGTCGAAGAAGGGCGCCTCGGGCGCCCTTTTTCTATGCGTGACCTGATTCTCCTGTGCGGCCTGGCAGGGCTGTTCCTGGGCTGGAACGCGCCCAACCACTACCCGCCTTGGCCTGCTTTTCATCTTGAGTACGCAGCGGCTTGCGGCGCGTGCTTGATTGGCTTGGCCGTGTTTGCATGGCCAACTGCGGCCGATGGCAAGCAAGGTGCTGCCCATGCAGCCCCGGCCCCCAGGACAATTCGCCTGCCTCTGCCTGCCGCAACGCGGATTTGGGTTCTGGCCGCGCTGTGGCCGGTGCTGCAATACCTGACCGGTGGCCTGCCGTTTTTTGGCGACGCGGTCATTGGCCTGCTCTACGGCCTGGGCGTTGCGCTGTGCATCTATGCTGGCCACCTGTGGGGCGCGCAAGAAGGCAGCGCCCGTGTCTTGCGCCTGTTGTTCCTGACCATGGTGGTGTCCAGCCTGGCTGCAAACGGGATGGCCATTGTTCAATGGCTGCGCCTGGGCACCCCTGGCTGGTGGGCGATGCAACTGATCGACGACCGGCCCTACGCAAACCTGGCCCAGCCCAACCACTTTGGGCTCCTGATGGTGTTTGCCATCGTCGCAGTGACCGCCCTGTTTGAATCCGCCGCCATCACGAGCCGCAGCATCTATGGCCTGGCCCTTGCGTACTTTGGCTGGGGGGTTGTCATCAGCCAGTCGCGGGCGTCCATGCTGGCGCTGCTGGCGGTGGTCTTGTGTTGGTTGGCCACCCAGGCGCGCACTCGCACACGTTTGCAGATGCGGTTTGTGCTGCCTGCAACTGCCGCCGCGTGCTTGCTTGCAGTGGCTTACGCGCCTATCCAGGAAGCGCTGCTGCTCAGCACGGCCGGGCCGCGCGACGGCACCGAGGTCGGCCCGCGGCAGTGGATCTGGCTGCACTTCTGGGCGGCCATCATGGAGCGGCCTTGGGCAGGCTACGGATTCAATCAAGCCGTACTTGCGCTTGCCGAAGTGGCTGAGCGTGTGCATCCATCCCGAAACGCCGTCTTCGCCCACAACGTCGTGCTGGATCTCATGGCTTGGTTCGGCATTCCGCTGGCGCTGGCGATGTCGGCAGCTTTCATGGCCTGGATGGCAAGCTGGCTGCGCCGTGCGCCCAACCCGACGCTGATGGCCGAACGCCACTGGGTGTTTGCCATCTGGCTGGCGGTGTTGGTCCAGTCGCTGCTGGAGTTTCCCTACGCGCACACTTACTTTCTGCTGCCAGCCGCACTGTTGGCGGGAGCAATCACGCCGGCCCGCATGCTTGATCGGCCAACGTTAGGCGCTGTTCGAGTTGGCCCGGGCCGGGTCGCGGCCACCCTGGTGGTGGCAACAGCATCCACATTGGGCTGGCTGGGTTGGGAGTACTTCCAGCTAGAAGATGACTTCCGCTTGAGCCGCTTCGAACGAGCCAACTTCAGCGGCCAGGCGCAAGAACGCACCCTGGAAAGCCCCCTGCTCCTCGACCAACTGGGCGCGTTGAATGCGAGCGCCCGATTTGCCATCGTTCCCCACATGCCGCCGGACCAACTGCAAGCGCTGGGCGTGTTGGCCAGGCGATTCCACATACTCTCGACGCGCATGGACTACGCCAAGGCGCTGGCGTTGAACGGACGCTTGGCGGAGTCTGAAAGTGAGCTGACCATCATCCTCAGTGTCTACGACCAGAAGCGCGGCGAACGCATCGGCCGCGAGTGGCGCGCCTGGCTTGCAGAGCATCAGACATCCATTGAACAGTTTGCGCAACGGCCTTCGGTTCAGACTGCGCCCAGATGAGTGGGCAGTGGGCGCCTGTTGAGCGCCCACTGCGCTGACTTGGGCATGTCCGCACGTGGTCGCCGTCTCGGGGCTCTCCGGTATCGATGGCGGAGAGCCACCCGGTTGACCTCTCACGGCCCGACACAAAGGCCTTTGGCAGCCGGCGCCCCTTGTTAGCATGCGCCCGCTCGCGTGGCATCCGCTGCTGCCACCCACACAGCCCTCGCCCACAGCGCACCAGCCTCCATCGTGTCCATCACCCTTCGCTCCACCACCAGCCCAGCGGCCCGGCTGGGTCTGGCCGTGGCCGCAGCCACCCTGCCTTCGCTGCTGGCCTACAACGTCTCGCCGTCGCCCACGTTTCTGAACCAGGCTTTGGCGCTGGCACTTTGGGGCGCCTTTGTGGCTGCCTGCGCCCCCGCCTTGCCGACCCTGACGCGCTGGCCACTGTGGGCGGCGCTGGGTGGCCTGACAGCCGCAGCGGCTGCGTCGTGGGTGCTGGGTGGCTTGCCGGCCAGCCTGGCACTTTCGGCCATCGGCACCTTGGCGGCCACGGCCGTGGTGGCGTTGGGTGCTGCGGGCGTGCCCACGCGGCAAGGCGCTGCCGACACCTTTGCCGCCTTCAGCTGGGCCTGGCTGGTGGCCGGGCTGGCCAACGTGGTGGTGGCGGCGGTGCAAGTCTTCTGGCCCGACCTGCCCGACGGCAACTGGCTCGCCATTTCGGGCATTGTCGGCCGCGCGGTGGGCAACCTGCGGCAGCCCAATCACCTGAGCAGCCTCTTGCTGTGGTCATGCATTGCCGTGGTGGCGCTGGTGCAGATGCAGCGCCTGGCCTGGCGCTGGGGTGCGGCCGCAGGCGCAGCGCTGGTGTTTGCCGTGGTGCTGACGGCGTCACGCACCGGCATCGTGAGCGTGCTGCTGCTGGCGCTGTGGGGCCTGGCCGACAGGCGCTTGTCACGCCCCGTGCGCGGCTTGCTGCTGGCCGCACCGCTGGTGTACGCATTGGCCTGGGCGGGCATGGCGCAGTGGGCCGCGTTGTCTGAGCACACCTTTGGCGGCACCCAGCGGCTGGCCGAGACCGACATCTCGGCGTCACGCTTTGGCATCTGGGGCAACACGCTGGACCTGATCCGCGCTCACCCCTGGGCCGGTGTCGGGTTTGGTGAATTCAACTTTGCCTGGACGCTGACGCCCTTTCCGGGCCGTCCCACGGCCTTCTTCGACCACACACACAACCTGCCACTGCAGCTGATGGTGGAACTGGGCCTGCCTCTTTCCTCTGTGGTGCTGGCCTTGCTGGTGTGGGCGCTGTGGCAGGGCGCACGCCAGGCATGGGCTGCCGAAGGCGACACCGGCACGGCGCAGCGCTGCGCCATGCTGATGGTGCTGATGATCGGCCTGCACAGCCTGCTGGAGTACCCGCTGTGGTACGCCTACTTCCTGCTGCCCGCCGCCTGGGCGTGGGGCTTTGCACTGGGCGGTGGCGACCTGCCCGCTGCCGATGCCCCCAAGGTGCCGGCAACCACGGGCGCCGCCGCCACCTGGCTGCACGCACACGCCCTGACCTGGGCTGCCGTGCTGCTGGTGGCCGGTGCCGGTTTTGCCGTGTGGGACTACAGCCGTGTGGTGGCCATCTTCAGCGCCGAAGCGGGCGACGCGCCGCTGGAGCAGCGCATCGCCGATGGCCAGCGCAGCGTGTTTTTTGCCCACCATGCCGACTACGCCGCCGTGACGTCGGGCGTTGCCGTAGACAACCCGGCGCATGCCTTTGACCGCGCCACGCACTACCTGCTGGACACGCGCCTGATGACGGCCTGGGCACAAGCCCTGGCCGCACGCGGCGAAATGGACGAGGCGCGCTACGTGGCAGCCAGGTTGCGTGAATTCCGCAAGACCGATGCCGGTGACTTCTTTGCCGCCTGTGCCGTGGCCGTCAGCGCACCGGCGCCTGCACTGCCTTTCCAGTGCGGGCTGCCGGCCCGTGCGCCGGGCTGGCAGGGCTTGTTGCCGCACGGGGCCACCGCATCCAGCGCCACCCCAAAGGCACCCTGACGATGGCGGAAGGGGCGCGGCCCTGGCGCTATGGCGCCTGCCAGTGGCCTGACTTGCCGCCCAGCTTTTCAAGCACGCGGATGTCGGTCATGACCATGCCCCGATCCGCCGCTTTGCACATGTCATACACCGTGAGCAAGCCCACCTGCACGGCCGTCAGCGCTTCCATCTCAACGCCCGTGCGGCCCACGGTCTCGACCTGCGCGGTGCAATGCACCTGACTCTTTTCAGGGTCCAGTTCAAAGTCCACCACCACTCGGGTAATGGGCAGCGGGTGGCACAGCGGCACCAGGTCGGCCGTGCGCTTGGCGCCCTGGATGGCGGCGATGCGGGC
>CAZUKT010000399.1:0-4651 GCA_964620975.1 uncultured Rubrivivax sp.
CAAGAAGGCGTCGGGCAATTCCTTCTCGTTGTTGCTGGTGATGAAAACCACCGGACGGTGCTTGGCGCGCACCAGCTCACGTGTTTCGTACACGTAGAACTCCATGCGGTCTATTTCGCGCAGAAGGTCGTTCGGGAACTCGATGTCGGCCTTGTCGATTTCGTCAATCAGCAGCGCCACGGGCGCGTCGGCCGTAAAGGCCTGCCACAACACACCCTTGACGATGTAGTTGTGAATGTCCTTGACCTTTTCGTCGCCCAGTTGGCTGTCGCGCAGGCGGCTCACGGCGTCGTATTCGTACAGGCCCTGTTGCGCCTTGGTGGTGCTCTTGATGTGCCACTGCAGCAGCGGCATGTTCAGCGCCGTGGCCACTTCTTCGGCCAGCATCGTCTTGCCGGTGCCGGGCTCGCCCTTGACGAGCAGCGGGCGTTTCAGGGTCACGGCCGCGTTCACGGCCAGCATCAGGTCGGGCGTGGCAACGTACTGGTCGGAGCCTTGGAACTTCATGGGGTGGGGGTGGCGCCAAGGCGCTGCGGAAGGGGTTTTTTCAGTATAAGGGGCCCCTATAATCGCGCCCGCTTCGCAGGGCTTGGCCAAGGGGCCCCGTTGCAAAGCAGAGCGACAAGAAAGAGCGACAAGAGACAGCGCCCTACAGCGCCCCACTGCGCGCCCTTACCGACAGACGACAACACATCCACATCCGATGAATAACCAAACAGCCGTTCTCTTGCTGGCGCTGGCCGCCTTTGCCCCCGCCGCCCAGGCGCAAGACGCTGCGGCGGGCGAAAAGAAAGCCGCCATGTGCATCGGCTGCCACGGCATCCCGGGTTACCAGGCCAGCTTTCCTGATGTGCACAAGGTGCCCATGATTTCGGGCCAGGGCGCCAAGTACATCGCCAATTCTTTGGCCGCCTACAAAAAGGGTGAACGCCGCCACCCCACCATGCGCGGTATTTCGGTGTCGCTCTCTGAAAAGGACATGGCCGACCTGGCGGCGTACTACGAAAAACACGGCGCGTCGTCGGTCAAGGCCGTGGCTGACATGCCTGCGGCGCAGCCGTCGGCCGAAGTGGCTGCCCTGCTCACCAAGGGCGGCTGCGTGGCCTGCCACGGTGCCAACTTCAGCAAGCCCATTGACGCCAGCTACCCCAAGATCGCCGGGCAGCATGCCGACTACCTTTTCGTGGCCCTGCGTGCCTATTCGATCGAAGGCAACAGCAATGTCGGGCGCGGCAACGCCATCATGGCCGGCCAGGTCAAGCAGTTCAAGCGCGACGAGCTCAAGCTCATGGCCAAGTACATCGGCTCACTGCCGGGTGAACTGCGCACCGTGCCACAGAACAAGTTCAAGTAAGGCGCCTGCCCGTGTGACCCAGGCCGCTGTGGCAACACGGCGGCCTTTTTCACGCGTGGGCTTGCTGCGCTTGCTGTTCAGCGGGCGCCGGCTGGCAGACGCAGCATGCCCGTAGACAGCGCCGTGCCCAGCAGGATGACGCCGCAGCCGGCCAGCATGGTGGCCGTGGGTTGTTCACCCATGAACAGCCAGCCCCACAGCATGGCGAATCCGGGGATCAAGAAGGTCACTGAAATGGCATTGGCCGCGCCCGCCCGCGCGATGAGGCCAAAGTACAGCACGTAGGCCCAGCCCGTGCACGCCACACCCAGCGCGCCGGCGGCCAGCCAAGCGTTGGGCGGCGGGTTGGCGGCGGGCCAGAGCCACCACGCCGGCAACAGCGTCAACACGGCGGCGCTGAGCTGGCTGCCGGCGGCCACGGCCAGGGCCGGCACGCCCACGAGCCGTTGGCGTGACAGGTTGGCGGCCAGGCCGTAACACATGGCCGCTGCAATGCATGCCGCAATGCCCAGCGCCGGGCTGATGCCCTGGCTGCCCGGCTGCAGGTCGGCCTTGTCCCAAGCCAGGCCCAGCACCCCCAGCACGCCGATGGCCAGGCCCAACGCACGCGCCCGGCCCAGGGCTTCGCCCAGCCACAGCCACGTGATCAAGGCGGCCCAGATGGGCGCCGTGGCGTTGAAGACCGACATCAGCCCCACCCCCAGCACCAGCGCCGCCACCATGAACAGCACAAAGGGCACGGCCGTGTTCACCAGGCCCACCAGTGCAATGGCGCGCCAATGCTGGCGCAGCGCGGGCAGCTCGCGGCGCCGGGCCAGCAGCGGCAGCAGCACGGCGCTGGCCACCGCCACGCGCACAAACACCAGCGGCACGGCGCCAAAGTCGGCTGCGCCCAAGCGCATGAAGAGGAAGGACGCGCCCCACAGCGCACCCAGCAGCAGCAGGTCCAGGTGGTCGCGGTTGCTCACGTGAGCAACGCGCCTTCCAGCGTCAGCAGCGCTTCTTTGCGGTGCAGGCCGCCTGCATAACCCGTGAGCGAGCCGCTGGCGCCCACCACGCGGTGGCAGGGCACGATGATGCCGATGGGGTTGCGGCCAATGGCGGCGCCCACCGCACGCGCGGCCTCGGGCCGGCCCACCTGCCGCGCAATGGCGCCGTAGCTGCTGAGTGCGCCGGCTGCAATGCCGCACAGCGCACGCCACACGGCCTGCTGAAACTCCGTGCCCTGCGGGTCCAGTGGCACGGTAAAGGGCTCCAGCGGCCGCGCCCAGTAGCGCGCCAGTTCACGCGTGGCCAGCGCCAGGTGCGGGTGCTGTGGCGCCACCGGCGCGTCCACCGTTTCTGTGCGGTGGGCTTGTGCATCAAACCAGACCAGGGCCAGGCCACGTGCCGTGGCCGCCAGCGTGAGCGGCCCCAGCGGTGAATCGACGACGCATAACGCGTCAAAGCGGGGTGTTTTCATGCGGGGCTTTCAGCTGGGGTTTCAGCGGTGGCTTCATCGGGGCTTTCAAGCGCGGTCCACAGCCGCATCACGGCATAGGCGCGCCAAGGCCGCCAGGGCTGGGCCAGGGTGGTGATGTGCTTGGGGCTGCGTGTGGTGTCGCCCAGCGCATTCATCAGCGCCACGTCACTGGCCGGCCAGGCGTCGGGCCAGGCCAGGGCACGCATGGCGATGACCTGGGCCGTCCAGTCGCCCACGCCGGGCAGGGCACGCAGTGTGTCCAGCGTGGCCTGCAGCGGCGCGCTGCGATGCAAGACCAGCGAGCCGTCACACACAGCAGCGGCCAGGGCCTGCAGCGCCTTCACACGCTGGCGCACGATGCCCAGCTTGCCGATCACTTCGGGGCTGGCCGCGGCAATGGCCTGGGCGCTGGGAAAGACCCGCGTCAATGCCGCAAACGGGGTGGCGACGGGCTCGCCCAGGCAGTCCACCAAGCGCTGCGCCAGCGTGCAGCCGGCCTTGACCGTGACCTGCTGGCCCAGCACCACGCGCACAGCGGCCTCAAAGCCAAACAGCGCACCCGGCAGCCGCGTGCCGGGGCGCAGCGGCACGGGCAGCAGGGCCAGCACAGGGTCGATGCGGGCGGGGTCGGCGTCCAGGTCCAGCATCTGGCGCACACCTTGCAGCACCGCGCCCAGTGCCGGTGTGAGGCTGTCCGAGGTGTGCACGTGCACTTCATTCTTCTCAGGCACAAAACGGCAGCTCAGCCAGCCCATGAGCTGCTGGCCCCGGTGCGGCCACGCCACCGTGCGGCGCAGCGTCAGGCCGTCTACCTGCTCCACGCCATGCAGCGCCCGCTTGGCCCAGAAGGCCAGCATGGCGGCGCCGTCATACGGTGGCCGAAAGGCCAGGCGCAGCGCGGCGTTGGCCGGCCGCGCGCCTTCGCGGCGCAGTTGGGTGGGGTTGAAGCGGTAACGCTCGGCAAAGGCGGCGTTGAAGCGGCGCAGGCTGTCAAAACCACAGGCCAGCGCCACCTGCGTGACGGGCATGGCCGTGTCGGTGAGCAACTGCTTGGCCAGCAGCAGCCGCTGCGTGCTGAGGTAGTCCAGCGGGCCCACGCCGTGCGCGGCGGCAAAGATGCGGCGCAGGTGGCGGTCGGTCACGCCCAGGCGAGCCGCCAGGGCCGGCATGGGCAGCGCCTGGCCGCTGTGCACGGCGTGGCTGATCAGCTGTGCGGCGGTGTCGGCCAGCGTGCGTGAGGAGTCCATTTGCGACAGGCCCGGCGCGATCTCGGGCCGGCACTTCATGCAGGGCCTGAAGGCGGCCGCTTCGGCCTGTGCGCGGGTGCCAAAGAAGCGGCAGTTTTCGGGCCGGGGTGTGCGCACACGGCACACCGGGCGGCAGTAAACGCCGGTGGACGTGACGCCCACAAAAAGCCGCCCATCAAAGCGGGCATCGCGGGCCTTGAGGGCCAGATAGGCAGCGTCGGCGTCTAGAACCATGGTCGGCATGATAGGTGTCGGCCGGCCCGTGACTCGCCGTTTTCGGACCTGTCGTTCGGGGCTGCGCCGGGGCCTTGAAAGTGGCCCATTCGGCGGCGTATTCGATGGCCCGTTCGATGGCCCAATGCGCCCGCTGCCCAGCCGTGTGCGGCCTTACGGTGCCAGATTCGTTGCTCTGGCGCGCGAGCGCCGACGCGGACTTTGCGACGTCTGCGCCACCAAGCGCTTGCAGGTAGCGCACAAATTGCTGCGGCTGGCCTACTTCCGCGCCAAAGTTGTAGCCCTGGCCGCGCAAAGCTCCATGCAGATCAGGTTGCCAGGAAGCCGCCGCGGGTCGGTATCGGCATCCGGCCA
>CAZUKT010000400.1:0-4298 GCA_964620975.1 uncultured Rubrivivax sp.
CGGGCAGTCGCAGCGTGGCGCCCGCACCGGCCTCCAGCGTGCCCAGGTTGTTCACGCCGCCGGCCAGTGTGAGTGTGGCGCCGGCACCCTGGGCCGACACCGTACCGAGGTTGGTGATGGTGTTGTTGACCTGGCCCAGGCCCGCGACCCGGCCGAGGTTGGTGACCAGGCCGCCCGACAGCGTGGCCGCAGCCGTGCTCAGCAGCACTTCGCCGCTGTTGGTGAAGGCGTTGGTGATGTTCAGCGTGCCGCTGTCCACCACCAGGCGCCCGGCGTTCGTGAACGGCGCCGAGATCACGCCGTGGCCTGTCAGTGTGGCCAGGCGGCGGTTGACGAGCCGGGCGTTGCCGGTGCCGCTAATGGTGCCGCCCGCCAGCGACATCGCCCCTTCGTTGTAGAACAGGCCGCCGCTCAGCGCCAGGCTGCGGCCCGCCAGCATGGCCCAGCTGCCGATGTTGTGCACGTAGCCGGTGTTGGACAACGACAGGTCGCCGCCCGTCACCGCGATCAGGCCGAGGTTGGTCAGGCCGCCGTTGCCGGCCACGGTGCCCCAGCCGCTTAGCACTTCGCTGTTGACGATGGCGCCCACAGCGCTGAGCGTGCCGCCGCTCAGTTGCACCAGGCCCCGGTTGTCCAGCGCGGCCTCCAGGGGCAGCAGTTCACTCGGCACGGCCAGCGGCGTGCCGCCGGTCAGCGTCAGCGTGCTGGCACGGCCCACCACGGCCAGGCCGGTGAGCAGCAGCGTGTTGGCCTGCGCATTGCCGCCGGCCAGCTTCAGGATGCTGTCGCTGTCCACCGTCAGCGTGTGCGCCTGCAGCGTGCGACCGGTGGTCAGCGTGGTGATGCTGCCCAGCAGCGGCTCGGTGCGCAGGTTGAGGTCGCCGTTGAAGCGCAGCGTGCCGGCGGTCCAGTTGAAGCTGCCGCCGTTGGCTACGCTGTCCACGCGCAACGTGCCGCCATTGAGGTTGACCACACCCAATGCGCCAACCTGCAGCGCGCCGGTGTCGGCCGTGCCGCCGTCCAGCACGTTCAACACGCCGCTGCCCAGCTGGCCGACGATGGTCAGTGCGCTGCGCAGCGTCGAGCCCGTGCCGGTGACCGTGACCGTGCCGCTGTCGATGGCGGCCACGCCCACCAGCAGGGCGCCGGCCAGGGTCTGGAAACTGCCGCCGCCGTCCACTTGCAGCACGCCTTGGCTGATCTTGAAGTCGGCCGTGTTGCGCACCTGGCTGCCCGCTCCGCTGACGGTGAGCTTGCCGTACGCATCGCCCACTGTGGCGCTGCCAAAGTTGGCCTGGCCGCCGGCACGGACCGTCATCGTGCCTGTGCTGGGGTCGGCCGCGCCGAACAAGATCGCGCCCGTCGTGGTCCAGGTGCTGCCGCTGCCGTCGACCGTCACTGTGCTGCCATCGGCGTACCTGCCACCCAGGGTGGCCTGGGCGCTGACGACACTGCCACCTGCCAGCACCTCCACCGAAGCTCTGGCATAGCCGCCTATCGCCAGCTTGCCGCTGTTGACCCAGGACGAGCCGACGCCGGTGACCGTTAGCTTGGGGTAGCCGGGCCTCGAGACACCCATCACGGTGTTGACGGTGCTGAGGTGGCCGCCGTCCTCGACCCGCAGCACGCTGCCACTGCCCGAGAGGCTGAGGTCTGATGCCGCCCAGATCGACCCGGCGCCGTTGATCCTGACCACCTGCTGGAAGGACGTGCTGGTGCTGGTGTCCGCCAGCGTCAGCTTGCCGCTGCTGCCGGTGGCGCCGCCCAGCACCTGCACCAGCGACGCCCCCGCCCGGCCCAGCTCCACCGCGCCGGTGTTGACCCAGCTCGAACCCGCGCCGGTGACCGTGACGCTGGCGTTTTTGCCCGTCACCGTGCCCAGCGCCGCGCTGGCGCTGAAGAAGCTGCTGCCCGAGGCCAGGTTCAGCGTGCTGTTGATGGTGAAGGGCAGCGTGGCATTGGCCAGGCGGGTGTGGTTGACCAGGCTCAGCGGCGCGGTGCCCAGGGCCACGGTGCCGTTGACCAGCATGCCACCGCTGCCACCGTCCCAGGTCTGGCTGCTGCCCACGTTCAGACCCAGGCTGAGGGTCTGCAACTGGCTGCTGGCGTTGGTGATGTTGCCGGTGGTGGTGAGCGTCCTGCCGATGAACACAAAGGGGCCGGCGCCTTGCAGGAAGCTGATGCCGGACACCGAAGTCAGGGCCACGATGTCCTGCCGGGCGCGCAGGCCGAAGACGCCGTCGAAGACCAGGCTGTCGCCGCTTTCCGGCAAGGTGAAGATGTTGTTGGCCTGCGCCAGATCCCAGTTGTTCCAGTCGCCGTCGCCGGCCGACCAGTTGCAGGCGTCCGAGCCGTTGCCCGTGGCGGCGCCGCACATCACGCCCGTCCAGGTGCGTGTGGCCGCACCCACCGGCGCAGCCGCTACCAGCGCGGCCGCCACGGCCAAGGCCAGTGTCAGGCGCTTTGGTGCGCTTTGGCTGCGGGTGGCGCGGCGCGTGGGCCGGGCTTGGGCGGTGGCACGCAAGGTGGCGCGGGGGCAAGGGTGCAGGCTGGTGGGCATAGGGATCCTGAGTAGAGCGAACAGCGAAGAACGAGGAACGTTCGACTCAGGATCGTTGAAGGGCCCGGCAAAGTCCTTTAATTGAAGTTAAACGTGGCGCTGCCCCCTGGTCTGCGGGGGGTGCCCGGCGAGACCCCGCCGAATTAACAAGCGCTAAAGGACTTGCGCCCGGCGACCTGCGAACCTGCGTTGGGCTGATCGCGGCGACGCCGCTTCGCCATCAACCACCGACATGCAACCCAGGGCCTGAACCATGAACAAGCGCACCCCGACCAACCTGACCCCCCGCCGCGCACCGCGTGCCATGCCACGCGCTTTGCCTGTTTGCGCGGCGCTGGCCGCCGCGCTGCTGGCCGGCACGGCCGCAACGGCCAGCGCCGCCACACGCACCTGGGTGGGCGGTGCGCCGTCGCCGAACTGGTTCAACCAGTCCAACTGGGGCGGCGGCGACCCGGCCGATGGCGACAAGCTGGTGTTTGCCGGCACCCGGAGCCTGATCAACACCAACAACGCCTTCGGCCTGTCGCTGGCCGGCATCAGCTTCGCGTCGAATGCCGGCGCCTTCGTGCTGTCCGGCAACAAGCTGACGTCCACCGGCGGCATCAACAACTTCAGCAGCCGGGTGCAGACGCTGAAAATGGGCTTCACGCTGGCGAAAACCCAGTTCTGGACGGGCGGCGACGCGGGCCTGGTCTTCAGCGGGCCCATCACGCTGGGTGCCCATGCCTTGTTCCTGACCCAGCACGTGACCATCGATCGCACCGGCTCGGATTCGCCGCTGGTCGGTTCGGCCGGCAGCAGCTTCTCGTCGCTGCTGGATGTGGCTGGTGGCAGTCGGCTGCTGAACCAGAACGGCGTCATCGGCAGCGTGGCGGGTAGCTCGGGCTGGGTCACCGTGCGCGACGCCGGCTCGGAGTGGGTCAATTCCCAGTTGCTGCAAGTGGGCTGGGCAGGCGCCGGGCGTCTGGGCATCTCCGGCGGTGGCGTCGTGACCAGCGACGTGACCTATCTGGGCGGCCAGGGCACGGGCGGCACTGGCACCGTGTCGATTTCGGGCGCGGGCTCGACACTGGCCACCGGTGCCTTGATCTTCAGCAGCGGCGCGCTCACGGTCGATTCGGGCGGCCTGCTGAAGACCGGCAAACAGACCCCGGGCGCCGCCACGATCTTGGGTGGCTGGGACAAAGCGGTCACCGTGACGGTGACGGGTGCGGGGTCGAAGTGGGTCGAGAAGAACCCTGTTGGCGTCTTGAGCCTGGCGGTCGTCAATGTCCAGGATGCAGGCCTGTGGACTGCGCACTCGGTGCAGGTCCGTGGTGGTCGCGTCAACCTGGACGGCGGCGCCATCGTCATGGAGGCCGACGGCCGCAGCAATGCCGGCGGCGTCTTCAATTGGGTCAGCGGTAGCCTCAGCGTCACCGGTGACAACGGCATGACGCTGGGGTCTGGCCTTCTGGACGCCGCCAGCACACTGTCCGCCGGCAAGACCTTGACCGTGGCGCAGACCTTGACGGTGGGCCAGGACAGGTCGCTGCTGTTGACGGGCGGGCAGTTGTCGGTGGGCACCCTGGAACTGAACGGCAACGGCTTCGTGGCGCACACCGCCAGCACCCCGCTGCTGATGGAGAACAACATCAGCGGCGGCGGCGGTTTCTACGGCGGCGCCACACCCTTGGGCGACGCCGTGGGCACGCCCGGCAAGCTGACGCTCACAGGTGGCAAGGGCAGCGACGGCAGC
>CAZUKT010000400.1:4308-4643 GCA_964620975.1 uncultured Rubrivivax sp.
GGCGTGATGACCTTCACCGGCGCGAAGGGCGATGCCGGCAACACCTACATCGGCAGCAAGGCCGTCTTGTCGGTGGGCGACGGCGGTACCACCGGCAGCTGGGGTGGTGCCGTCCACAACCGGGGCGCGCTGGTCTTCAACCGTGCCGACAACAGCGCCTTCGACGGCGTGCTAAACGGCGTGGGCACGCTCACGATCCAGGGCGGCGGCACGCTCGTGATGTCGGCCATCAACCTCTACACCGGCGCCACGCGCGTGAACAGCGGTGGCATCCGGATTGACGGTTCGGCCACCGGCAGCGCCTTCACGGTGGCGGCCGGCGCGCAACTCGGCGG
>CAZUKT010000401.1:0-4639 GCA_964620975.1 uncultured Rubrivivax sp.
TCGGCCAGCGGCGCGTATTCCTGGTTGGTCAGGCCGGCGCCAAGTTCGCTTTCTGGCAAGAACAGGTTCCACAAGCCGGCGGCTTGCGCCTTGGGCTTGAGCGACTCAATGGTGTCCAGCGGCGACCAGCGCTTGCCGGCCGCAGTGTTGGCCTCGATCTCTGCCCACCAGCGGCCTTCGGCCGGGTAGACGTGCTCGGCCATGAAGGCGCTCAGGCGGGTTTGCAGATCTTGGGTTCGGGGTGAGTAGCTGAAGTCCATGTGCGGGTCTCCTTGGGGTGTTTATGGCGGCGCGCGTGCGCCCTGTCGGGTCAGCTTGCGGCCTGGGCAAACTGCCACGCCAGACGTGCCAGCGTCGGTGTGGCCGCGCCGGTGGCGCGGGCCTGGGCGCTGGCCGCGGTGCCGTCGACCACGCGCTTGGCAATGCCTTGTGTGATGGACGCCAGCCTGAACAGGTTGTAGGCGAGGTAAAAGTTCCAGTCGGCCATCAGCGTGTCGGGGTCGGCGCGGCCGGTGCGTTGGCAGTAACGCGCCACATAGTCGCGTTCTGACGGGATGCCCAGTGCTGGCAGGTCAAGCCCGCCAATGCCCCGAAACACACCCGGTGGAATGTGCCACGCCATGCAGTGGTAGCTGAAGTCGGCCAGCGGGTGGCCCAGCGTGGAAAGCTCCCAGTCCAGCACCGCCAGGATGCGGGGCTCGGTCTTGTGAAAGACGAGGTTGTCGAGCCTGTAGTCGCCGTGCACCACCGACACTTGGGCCGGGTCCATGGCCTCAGCGGGTATGTGCTCGGGCAGCCAGTCAATGAGCCTGTGCATGTCTTGCACGGGCTCCGTCATGGAGGCCAGGAACTGCTTGCTCCAGCGGCCGATCTGGCGCTCAAAGTAATTGCCGGGTTTGCCGTAGTCGGCCAGGCCCACCTGGCCCACATCCACCGCATGCAGCGCGGCCATGACGCGGTTCATCTCGTCGTAATGGGCGGCCCGGTTGGCCGGCGTCATGCCGGGCAGAGACTGGCCCCACAGCACGCGCCCGTCGATGAATTCCATGACGTAGAAGGCGCGGCCGATAACGGATTCGTCAACGCACAGCAGGTGCATCTTGGCCACGGGCACGGCGCTGTGGGCCAATGCCTGCATGACACGGAATTCGCGCTCCACCGCGTGGGCCGACGGCAGCAGCTTGGCAGCCGGGCCGGGCTTGGTGCGCATGACGTAGGCGCAGTCCGGCGTAATGAGTTTGTAGGTGGGGTTGGACTGGCCGCCCTTGAACTGCTCTACCTGCAGCGGGCCGGCAAAGCCGGGCAGGTGCTGCTGCAGGTGCGCCTGCAGTGCGGCAGTGTCAAAGGCATGGCTGGCGGCCACGGCCTTGGTCCCGATGTTTTGATCCATGGCTTGCTTGGCGCCTTTCAGCTGCGCATCGTCAGGGCCGGCCATGCAGGGCCGGTGGTCACTTGTCGGCAATGGCCATCAGCTTGTCGCGAGACAGCACCACCAGCCGTGTGGGCTCCACGCGCACTGCGCCTTCGCGCTCGAAGCCCTTGAGCTCCTGGTTGACACGCTGGCGCGACGCGCCCAGCAACTGCGCCAGGTCTTCTTGCGCCAGTGCCAGGCCGATGCGAATTTCTTCTCCCTGCGCCACGCCGTAGCTGCGCGCCAGCAGCAGGATCTGCCGCGCAAGGCGGGCCTGCAGGGGCCGGGTGTTGAGGTCTTCGAATTGGTCGAACATCAGCCGCAAACGGCGGCAGTTCAAGCGCAGCAAGGCGTCGTACAACTCCACGTGCTGCTGCAGCAACAGTTTGAAGTCGGGCTTGCGCACCACCAGCAAGGTGGTCACGCCGTGGGCGTCGGCGTCGTGCGTGCGTGGCAGGCCATCGAAAAGAGCGATGTCGCCAAACCAGGTGCCGGGCTCGGCGTAGGTCAGCGTGACCTGCTTGCCCGACAGTGACACCGTGCTGATGCGCACCGCACCGCGCGCCACGCCGCACCATTCTTCTGCCGGCGATCCGCGTGACGCCAGCGCGTCGCCGTCGCGCAAGCGGCGCACGCTGGTCTTGGAGAGGATGGCCGCCTTCAGCCCGGGAGTTAGCTTGCTGAACCACGAGCCTGTGTCGATGTTGTGCTGCTCGTCGATGGTAAGACCCGGGGTATTCATAGCTTGTCTCTGACGCGACAAAGGCGCGACGATGGCTTCGTGGGGCGATCGTCGCATGCCGCAGCCAGGGCCACATCAGGAGCCATGCCATGTCTGGTCCCACCCTTGCACAAACCGCCGCACGACGACAAGAAGCCGCGTCTGGCGCCTGATCTGGGCACCTGCACCCCCGCAGTGCTGCGCAACCTTGGCCTGCTCACCACAAGCGCCACGGTAGGAGACCCGTTCTAGGCCATGTACTTGGTGGAAAGGGCGTGCAGGATTCAGGTGCGCGCCATGGCCGGTGGCGCCACGCGGCGCGGCGTGGCATGGCACACAAAACGGCGCAGCCGCCGGGTCGGGTTCTGTAACCACTCGTGCTAGAGTCATTTTCGGACTGCACACTGTTCAAAACCAACTGAATGCTTAACCCGCGACCCTGGCTGTCGACGATCTTCCTGAGCCTGGCCGCTGCGGCGGCGACCGTGGCGTCGGCGGCAGGCTTTGGTGCTGGCGCCTCCGGTGCCGTGCTGGGCCAACCCCTGGATTTTGTGGTTCAGGTGCGTCTTGAGCCGGGCGACACATTGACGCCCGATTGCGTCTCTGCCGAGGTCACTTCAGGTGACCGGCGCCTGCCGCCCGGCCAAGTGCGCACGCAGGTCGACGCGCAGGGTGCCGACTCGGCCCGCATTCGTGTGATCACTGCGCAAAGCCTTGACGAGCCGGTCATCGGCATCAAACTCAGCGTGGGCTGCAGCGCGCGCATGACGAGGCAGTTTGTGGTGTTGGCCGATCCGCCCGTCACTCCCGTGGCGGCTGTCACTGGCCAGACGCCACCGGCTCAGTTGCAGGTGGCGCCCGTGTTGGCGGCGGCGCCCGCAGACGCCGCGCCTGGCGCGCCGGGCGAGGTTGCCACCGGCTTGGCGCAGGCTGCTGCGGCCGCCACCGGGTCTACCGCTGCGTCTACCGCCGCCGCGTCCACCGCGCCCACCGCTGCGAGACCCATGGTGCGCTCAAAGGGGGCTGACCGGCCTGCATTGCGCGCCGAACGCGCCCCCAGGGCAGCTTCGGCAACGCGCGCGGCGGCCCGTGGCGCACGCAAAGCGGCGGTGGCAGCGCGGCGCGACGCTGCTGCCCGGCCCAAGCCGGCGGCCGTGGCGGAGGCAGCGCCGCGCCTCAAGCTGGACATGATGGACGCCAGTGCGGCCACCGGCAGCGCAGCCACAGCCGTGGCCATCGCCACCACGGAAGCTGCGGTGGTGGACCAAGCCCTGCAGGCCGTGGCACAGGCGGCGAGTGCGGCGCGCGAGGCGGCATCAGCGGCCTCGGCCTCGTCAGACCGCATTGCCGCTTTGGAGCGCACCGTTGAGCAACTGCGCGGCGACGCCAAGTCAAGTGGTGATGTGGTGGCCCAGTTGCGCACGCGCCTGGCCCAGGCCGACGGCTCCAGCCGTTGGTTGTGGCCATTGCTGATGCTGGTGGCTTTCCTTCTTGCCGTGGCGGTCTGGCTGGCCTGGCGCATGACGCGTCTGCAGGCGGCGCAGCAGCAGGTGTGGCGGCAAGCCGCCGCGCCCAGCCCCGTGCCCGGGTTGGGTGACATGACACCCAGCAAGCTGCCGACAGCGCCGATCCCGTTTGTGACGTCTGAAATCCACATGCCGCCGGTCACGCTGCCCGCGCGTCCGCGCCCTGGGCCCGCCTGGCCCCCGGCCGCGCCTGCCGATGACTGGACGCCCTCAGCCGATCGGCCGCGCCAGGCCGCGCCGCCTGAGCCGCGTACAGAAAGCCGCGCCTTTGCCCGCACCGAGCAGCGGCGGCCTTCGCCACTGGACACCACGGTGCTCACGCACCTGCTGCCAAGCGCAAACGAAGAAGCGCCCTCTGCGGGCGACCGGCGCGTCGAGACCGCCATGCAGCGCACCGAGGTGTTGCCGCCCCAGGCGCGCGCCGACGACAGCGCGTCGCGCGACGTGTCCATCGAAGAACTCATCGACCTGGAGCAGCAGGCAGAGTTCTTTGTGGTGCTGGGGCAAGACGAAGCGGCGGTGGACCTGCTGGTTGATCACCTTCGCAACACGGGGGGTGGCAGCCCCTTGCCCTACCTCAAGTTGTTGGAGATTCACCATCGCCGGGGTGACAAGCCAGCCTATGAGCGCATGCGCACGCGCTTCAACCACCGCTTCAACGCCTACGCGCCAGAGTGGGATCTGGGCCTGAACGGTGGCCGGTCGCTGGAAGACTACCCAGGCATCGTGCCGCGCCTGCAGCAGGTGTGGTCGAGGCCCCTGGACGCCATGGCCGAACTCGAGGCACTGCTTTTCCGCAAGTCGCGCGGTGAGCTGTTCGACCTGCCGGCATACCGCGAGGTGCTGTTCCTGTATTCGCTGGCGCGTGACCTGCTGGATCGCGAAGCCGCCGACACCGGCAATGTCGACCTGCTGTTGCCGCTGTCTGACGGCGGCGAATTCAGTGCCACCACGCCCGGACCCTACCTGGGTCTGGAGCGC
>CAZUKT010000402.1:0-4634 GCA_964620975.1 uncultured Rubrivivax sp.
CGGTTTCCAGGTCGCGGATTTCGCCCACCATGATGATGTCGGGGTCCTGCCGCATCAGCGCACGCAGGCCTTCGGCAAAACCAAAGTCAAGCGCCGGCTGCACCTGGGTCTGGTTGAAGGCCGGCTCGATCATCTCGATGGGGTCTTCCACCGTGCACACGTTGACCTCTTCGGTGGCCAGCGCCTTGAGCGTGCTGTACAGCGTGGTGGTCTTGCCGCTGCCGGTGGGCCCGGTGACGAGAATGATGCCGTGCGGCCGCGCAATCAGCTCTTGCCAGCCCTTGGCCTCGTGCGCGCCAAAGCCCAGCGCGGTGAGGCCCTTGACGGCGGCTTCGGGGTCAAAGATGCGCATGACCATCTTTTCGCCAAAGGCTGTGGGCAAGGTGGACAAACGCATTTCCACATCACCGCCCGGCTTTTCAGCGCCGTCTACAAATATGGCCGGCCGGCGTGTCTTGATGCGGCCGTCCAGCGGGCGGCGCTTTTCCACCACGTCCATGCGGCCCAGCAACTTGGTGCGTGATGTCATGGCCGCCATCACCGTGAGCGGCACCTGGTACACGGTGTGCAAGACCCCGTCGATGCGAAAGCGGATGGCGCCAATCTCGCGCCGGGGCTCCAGGTGGATGTCGGACGCACGCTGGTCAAAGGCGTATTGCCACAACCAGTCCACCACCTGCACCACGCCCTGGTCGTTGGCGTCCAGCGCCTTGTTGGTCTGGCCCAGTTCCACCAGTTGCTCAAAGCTGGCGGCGGTGGCCACTTCACTGCCCTTTTGCGCGGCGCGCACATTGCGCGCCAGGGCGTAGAACTCGGTGGTGTAGCGGCGCAGTTCGTCGGGGTTGGACACCACCAGCTTGACGCTGCGGCGCGTGTGGGCCTCTATCTCCGGCACCCAGCCCACGTCATAGGGTTCGGCGGTGGCCACCACCACCTCAGTCAGGCTCATGGACACCGGCAGCGCGTGGCGGCTTTGCGCGTATTGCACGCTCATCACGTCAGTCACGCGGCCCACGTCCACACGCAGCGGGTCAATGCGCAGGTAGGGCAGGCGGCAGCGGCCGGCCAGCCATTCGGTCAGCAGTTCGGTGTCCAGCAAGCGGCCGTTGCCCCGCTGCAGCAGGCCGGCGCCGCCCAGGCGCACCAAGGCGTGCAGGCTGCTGGCGCCGGCACGGAAGCGGCCGGTCACACGGTCGGCATCTTCGGCGGTGATCCAGCCGTCTTCACGCAGCCAGGCCAGCAGCAGCGGCCATTCCAGCCGGCCCTTGGGCACCGTGGCGGGCTCGGTGCCAGCCAGAGCGCCACCGTGCGCGCTGGCAAACACGCCGGTACTGGGCGGCGGGCGGGTGGGAGGGCTGGACGTGGTCACGATGGGTGTACAGAGGCGGCGGTGCGTTCTTTACTCGGCTGGGGTGTAGGGCCGCACCATGCGCAGCCATTTGCGGGCCGGCAACCCGAGGGCGCCAAACCGCATTTCGATCAAGGCCGCACGCGAAGCCAGATCTTCACGCGCCGGCACCACCACGCCCTGGCCGGCCACCACCACGGTGTTGCCTTCACGCGTGGGGCGCAGGCTCCACACCTGGTCGGGTCCAAAAGCCTGGGCGATGCGGTCAATGCTGTCACGGAAGCTGGCGTGCCTGCCGAACAAATTGACGCTCATCAGCCCGCCTTCTTCAAGCACTGCGCGGCACGAACGGTAGAAGTCCACGTCGTCCAGCACGGGCGCGGCAGCCTCGTGGTCGTACAAGTCCACGTGCAGCAGCCGCACGCTGGCGGGTGTGGCCTGGGCCAGCCAGTCGGCCGCGTCGCCCAGCACCACCTCGGCCTCGGCGGGCAGGGCAAAGTGCGATGTGTTGACGGCCACCACCTGCGGGTTGATCTCTACCACCGTGGTGGCCATCTTCAGCTGCTTGGCCGTGAAGCGGGTGATGGCGCCTGCCCCCAACCCCAGTTGCACTGCCTGCCCCTGGCCCAGCGCGGCGCTGGGCAGCCACAGCAGGCTGGCCAGCATGCGCTGCACGTAGTCACTCTCCACCACCTGCGGCTTCTTGATTCGCATGCCGCCCTGGATCCATATTGATCCCAGGTGCAGGTAGCGCACGCCGTCTTCTTCAGACAGCGTCACGGGGGGCAACTCGAAAGCATCACGGGGCATGGTCAGACGATTCCTGCTTGTTCAAAGGCTTGGCGCCAGACGCCGAGTTTGCGGCCAACGGCCAGCGGGCGTCTGCGCGGCATGGGCCGGGCTGTGCCCGCAGTGGCTTGGCACGCTTAACTGGCCCCGCCGGTGCACGCGGCCAGTGTCGCGCAGCGGCCGCAGCGGGCAGGACGGCCACTACGCGCACCACGCCATCGCCGCCAGCCCGGGCAGGGCTGCCCGCGTGTTGGCGGCCGTGATGGCGGCCGTCTCGGGCAAGGTCCACCCGCGCAGGCCGGCCAGCACGGCCGCCATGCGTGGCAGTTCGGCCGGCTCGTTGCGGCTGCTGGCGCCAGCCGCACGGTCGGCGGCACTGCGGTACAGCCAGTGCGGCGGTATGTCGGGCGCGTCGGTTTCCAGCACCAGTGCGTTGGCCGGCAAAGTGGCGGCCAGGGCGCGGATCTGCAGCGCGCGTTCAAAGGTCATTGCGCCGCCAAAGCCCAGCTTGAAGCCCAGGTCCACAAAACGTTGTGCCTGTGCCGGGCTGCCGTTGAAGGCATGCGCAATGCCACCCATCACCGGCACACGCCCCAGCCCTTGCAGCAGGTGGTCGGCCGAACGCCGAACGTGCAGGATGACGGGCAGCCCGGCGTCACGCGCCAGCTTCAACTGCGCCACATAAAAGCGCATCTGCCGCGCACGGTCGAGCCCCGGCACAAAGTGGTCCAGGCCGATCTCACCCACGGCCACCAGACGCGGGTCATGCTGGTGCTGCGTCAGGGCCTGCTGCAAGCGTGCCACGTCGTCGTCGTCGGCCTTGTCCACAAAGAGCGGGTGAATGCCCAGCGCGTACACCGCGCCGTGGGCATGGGCCAGTTCACGCACGGCGGCAAAGTTGGCCACTTGCACGGCCGGCAACACCAGATGCGCCACACCGGCCGCACGCGCGCGCTGCACCACGGCGGCGCGGTCGGCGGCAAATTCAGGCGCGTCGAGGTGGCAGTGCGAGTCGATCCACATGGCTCGATGATGCCGTGGCTTTGGCGGCCCGCGCTGTGGCTGGCGGCTTGACGTGATACCGTGCCTGCACCTGCTTTCGTGCCCGGGAATGCGACCATGAAAAAGGCTCCGCTTTACAGCCGATCGCCGCGCCGCGAGACCCCACCTGCGGCGGCAGACACGCCTGCTGCTGGCACGCCTGCTGCCCGCCCCTTGCCTGCCGGCACGCCCGCACCACACCTGACCGGCCTGCGCGCCCTGCGCCAGCGCCACACCCCGCTGCTGTGGGCCCTGGCCGGCGCGCTGGTGGCGGTGTCTGCCATGGCTTTGGCGCTGCGGCTGCTGCCTGGGCAAAGGCCGCTGACGCAGGACGACATCGACACGGCGGTGCGCACGTCACTTGAAAAAGAGCCCCTGCCGTCGGCCGCCGCCAAGGCCTATGAAGCCATCCTGCCTTCGGTGGTGCGGGTCATCGGCCTCATGAGCGAAGACGAAGACGCCGACGGCAAGGCCGAAGAAAAGGCCGAAGAACGCGCGCTGCAGCGCAGCCTGGGCACGGGCGTGGTGATCATCGACAACGGCACCATCCTGACCAACCTGCACGTGGTGTCGGGTGCCAAGAAAGTGCGTGTGCGCTTTGCCAACGGCCATGAAAGCGACGCCGTGATGACCGGTGCACAGCCAGAAAACGACCTGGCTGTTCTGCGTGCGCTGAGCCTGCCTGACGACTTGCAGGCCGCCACCATGCGGTCCACCGCCGACCTGCGGCCGGGGGACCACGTCATCGCGGTCGGCCACCCCTTCGGCATTGGTCCTTCCGTGAGCTTTGGCGTGGTGTCAGGGCTGAAACGGTCCTTCCGCGCACCCGACGGTGAAAAGACACTGAGCAACCTGATCCAGTTTGACGCCGCTGCCAACCCCGGCAACAGCGGGGGCCCGCTGGTCACCATGGACGGCCAGGTGGTGGGCATCGTCACCGCAATCCTCAACCCTTCAGAGCAGCGCACCTTCATCGGCATCGGGTTTGCGGTGCCGATTGAAAACGCAGCCTCGGCGGCAGGCATGCCGCCGTTCTAGTCACCGGCTGGCATACCGCCGTTCTGAACACGCAGCCCCTTGAAAGCCACCACGATGCAAGACCACGCCAAGTCCACCGCCACCCTGATGGAGCAAGTGCTCTACGAAGTCAAACGTGTCGTGGTGGGCCAAGACCGCTTTCTGGAGCGGGTGCTGGTGTGCCTGCTGGCACAAGGCCACCTGCTGGTGGAAGGTGTGCCCGGCTTGGCCAAGACACTCACCGTCAAGACGCTGGCGCGCACCGTGCGTGGCAGCTTCAAGCGCATCCAGTTCACGCCCGACCTGGTGCCGTCTGACCTGATCGGCACCCGCATCTACAACCAGAAGACGGGCGAATTTGGCACCAGCCTGGGCCCGGTGTTTGCCAACCTGGTGCTGGCCGATGAAATCAACCGCGCACCCGCCAAGGTGCAAAGCG
>CAZUKT010000403.1:0-4633 GCA_964620975.1 uncultured Rubrivivax sp.
AACGGCGACGAAACCGGCGAGCTGATGCAGGCCATGAATGCCATGAACCTGGCCCTGGTGACGCTGGTGGCCGACGTGCGCCAGAGCAGCGAATCCATTGCCACCGGCGCCGGGCAGATTGCGGCCGGCAGCACCGACCTGAGCCAGCGCACCGAAGAGCAGGCCAGCAGCCTGCAGCAGACGGCGGCGTCCATGGAGCAGCTGACCGGCACCGTCAGCGCCAGCGCCGACACGGCGCGGCAGGCCGACCAACTGGCCAACTCGGCCATCGCGGCCGCCCGCGCCGGTGGGCACACCGTGACGCAGGTGGTGAACACCATGAGCGAGATCGCCGTCTCGTCCAAGAAGGTGGCCGACATCATCGGCACCATTGACGGCATTGCCTTCCAGACCAACATCCTGGCGCTCAATGCGGCGGTGGAAGCCGCACGCGCCGGTGAGCAGGGCCGTGGCTTTGCCGTGGTGGCCAGCGAGGTGCGGTCGCTGGCGCAGCGCTCGGCGCAGGCCGCCCGAGAAATCAAGAACCTGATCGGCAGCAGCGTGGAGCGCGTGGAAGCCGGCAATGAGCAAGTGCATGAAGCCGGCCGCGCCATGGCCGCCATCGTGGAGCAGGTGCAGGAAGTGGGCCGGCTCATTGGCAGCATTTCGGGTGCGGCGTCGGAGCAGCGCACCGGCATCGCCCTGATCGGCAGCGCCGTGGCGCAGCTTGACCAGGTAACGCAGCAGAACGCCGCGCTGGTGGAAGAAAGTGCGGCGGCGTCACAGAGCCTCAGCGACCAGGCCGCGCACCTGCTGCAAGCGGTGCATGCGTTCCGGCTGGAGCGCAGCGCCGCGTAGGCGCGGGCAGCACGGTCAGCGGGCGGCATCTGCGGGCGGCATCAAACCCGCTGATACACTGCCCAACGTCAGGAGAGAGCCCCGCGCACACGCCCCAGGCGATGCTGCGCCCAGGGCCGCCGAAGGCGCACAGGCCGGCCTCAAAACCACCTTCAACGCTCAGGCAAAAGGACTGGCTTTTTCACCTCACTGGAGAGAGGCTGCCGCGCCCAGCGCAGGCAGCCCACCGAAGGGGCAAGGCCCGCCGATCCACACCGGATGCGGCGGCGCTGAATCTCTCAGGTAAAGCGGACAGAGAGGGCCCCGTTGCACTGCCTTGGCGGTGCTTGCGTTGACGCCCTTGCCAGGAAGCCCGCCATGTCTGAAGCCCCGCTGCTGCACACCCCACTGCATGCCTTGCATCTGCGCCTGGGCGCCCGTTTGGTGCCCTTTGCCGGCTACGCCATGCCGGTGCAGTACCCCGGTGGCCTGATGGCCGAGCACAAGCAGTGCCGCGAATCCGCGGCGCTGTTTGACGTGTCGCACATGGGCCAGTTGCGCCTGGTGGGCGCCGACGCGGCAGCCGCGCTGGAAACCCTGGTGCCGGTGGATGTGCTGGACCTGGGTGCGGGCAAACAGCGTTATGCGTTTTTTACCAACAGCAGCGGCGGCTTGCTTGACGACTTGATGATCGTGCGGCCCGATGCCAGCGCCCGCGCCACGTTTGGCGACCTCTTTCTCGTCGTCAACGCCGGCTGCAAGCAGGCCGACACGCTCCACATGCAAACCCACATCGGCCACCGCTGACAGGTGGTGCCCATGCCCGAACGTGCGCTGCTGGAGCTGCAGGGCCCCAAGGCGGTGGACGCGCTGGCGCGCTTGAACGCAGGCGTGGTGGGGCTGAGCTTCATGACCGGCGGCGTGTTTGATCTGGCGGGCGTGGCCTGCTTCGTCACACGCAGCGGCTACACAGGTGAAGACGGCTTTGAGATCAGCGTGCCGGCAGAACACGCCGTGACGCTGGCCGAAGCGCTGCTGGCCCAGCCCGAGGTGCAGCCCGCCGGCCTGGGCGCCCGCGACACCTTGCGCCTGGAAGCCGGCCTGTGCCTGTACGGGCATGACATCAACACCACCACCAGCCCGGTTGAAGCCGGCCTCACCTGGGCCATTCAAAAGGTGCGCCGCCCCGGAGGCGCACGCGCCGGCGGCTACCCCGGTGCCGCCGCCATTGAAAGCCACCTGGCCGGCGCCGCACCCGCCAAGCGCGTGGGCCTGGTGGGCCTGGAGCGTGTGCCGGTGCGCGAAGGCGCCGTCATCTTTGACGCCCACGGCCACAAGCTGGGCGTGGTGACCAGCGGCACGCTGGCGCCCACCGTGAACCAGCCCATTGCCATGGCCTACCTGCCACAAGACCACGCCATCGCGCAGCACGAGGTGTTTGCTGAAGTGCGTGGCAAGCGCCTGCCCATGCGCGTGACACCCATGCCTTTTGCGCCGCACCGCTACAAGCGTTGAGGCACCGCAGACCCACGGCGCATCCAAGCGCCGACCATCACCTTCCCCAAACCCAATAGCACCTTCAAGGAGCCCGCCCATGACCACCATGTACACCCCCGATCACGAGTGGATCAACATCGAAGACCACGAAGCCGCCGTCGTGGGCATCACGCACCACGCGCAAGACGCGCTGGGCGACGTGGTGTTTGTGGACCTGCCCGAAGTGGGCCGCACCTACAAAAAGGGTGACGTGGCCGGCGTCGTTGAAAGCGTCAAGGCGGCCGCTGACCTGTACATGCCCGTGACCGGTGAGGTGGTGGAAGTGAACGAAGCCCTGCGTGCCGACCCGTCCCTGGCCAACACCGACCCGCTGGGCCACGGCTGGTTCTTCAAGGTGCACCTCAACAGCTTGGCCGAGTTTGAACACCTGATGGACCCGCCGGCCTACGACGCCCTGCTCAAGACGCTGTAAGCCGCGCTGGAACCCCCATGTTGAAGCAAGCCCTTGCGCCCCTGGCCGCGCTGGAAAACAGCAGCGAATTCGCCGCCCGCCACATCGGCCCCTACGAAGACGACGAGCGGCACATGTTGGCCGTCATTGGCGCGGCCAGCCGGCGTGCGCTGATCGACGCCATCGTGCCGCGCAGCATTGCGCGCAGCCAGCCCATGCAGTTGCCCGCGCCGGTGACTGAAGCGCAGGCACTGGCCGAGCTCAAGGCGCTGGCTTCACAAAACCGCGTGCTCAAGAGCTTCATCGGCCAGGGTTACCACGGCACGCACACGCCGGGGGTCATCCAGCGCAACATCCTGGAGAACCCGGCCTGGTACACGGCCTACACGCCCTACCAGGCAGAAATCAGCCAGGGCCGCATGGAAGCGCTCGTCAACTTCCAGACCATGGTCTGCGACCTCACCGGCATGGCCATGGCCAATGCCAGCATGCTGGACGAAGCCACCGCCGCCGCCGAAGCCATGACGCTGGCCAAACGCAGCGTGAAGAGCAAGAGCAACAACTTTGTGGTGGCGGGCGACTGCCACCCGCAGACCATTGAAGTGATTCAAACCCGCGCCGCACCGCTGGGTTTGCACGTGGTGCTGGCCAATTCGGCCGAGGCTTGGGACGTGCTCATTGCCGGCGGCGACTACTTTGCCGTGCTGGTGCAGATGCCCACCACCGACGGCAGCATCCACGACGTGCGCGAAGACGCCGCACGCATCCATGCGCACCAGGCGGCGTTCATCGTGGCGGCCGATCTGCTGGCGTTGACGCTGATCACGCCGCCGGGTGAACTGGGTGCCGACATCGCGCTGGGCAGAACACAGCGTTTTGGCGTGCCCATGGGCGGCGGCGGGCCGCACGCGGCCTACATGGCCTGCCGCGACGAATTCAAGCGCAGCATGCCTGGCCGCCTGGTGGGGGTGAGCGTAGACACACATGGCAACCCCGCCTACCGGCTGGCGCTGCAAACGCGTGAACAACACATTCGTCGCGAAAAGGCCACCAGCAACATCTGCACGGCCCAGGTGCTGCTGGCCGTGATGGCCAGCATGTACGCCGTCTACCACGGCCCTGCGGGCCTGAAGCGCATTGCGCAGCGGGTGGCCAGCTACACGGCCATCCTGGCGCAGGGCCTGCGTGACCTGGGCGTGCCGGTGCGCAGCAGCACCGCGTTTGACGCCATCGTGCTGGACACCGGCGCCGCCACGGCCGAGATTGCCGCGCGTGCGTTGGCCGCCGGCATGAACCTGCGACGCTTCCCCGAGTGGGGCGACACCATGACCGGCATCGCGCTGGACGAAACCACCACCCGCGACGACATCCGCGCGCTGTGGGCGGTGTTTGCCAAGCCTGGCCAGGCCTTGCCCGACATGGCACTGTTCGAGCGTGGCATCGAGCCCATGATCCCCGACGGCCTGCGCCGCCGCAGCGCCTTTCTCACGCACCCGGTGTTCAACACGCACCACAGTGAAACGCAGATGCTGCGTTACATCCGGTCCTTGAGCGACAAGGACCTAGCGCTGGACCGCAGCATGATCCCGCTCGGCAGCTGCACCATGAAGCTCAACGCCACCAGCGAGATGATCCCCATCACCTGGCCCGAGTTTGCCCACGTGCACCCCTTTGCGCCGGCCGACCAGTTGGCGGGTTACTGGGCCATGAACGACCAGCTTTGCGACTGGCTCAGCCAGGCCACGGGTTATGCCGGCGTGAGCCTGCAACCGAATGCGGGCAGCCAGGGTGAATACGCCGGCCTCCTGGTCATCAAGGCCTGGCACCAGAGCCGGGGCGACACCCAGCGCAACATCTGCCTCATACCGT
>CAZUKT010000404.1:0-4629 GCA_964620975.1 uncultured Rubrivivax sp.
TGGGCAGGCCGGGCATGGTCATCACGTCACCACACACCATGACCACAAATTCGGCGCCTGCCGCCAGCCGCACTTCACGCACGTCCAGCACGTGGCCGCTGGGCGCCCCGCGCAGTTTGGGGTCGGTGGCAAAGCTGTACTGCGTCTTGGCCACGCACACCGGGTAGTGGCCGTAGCCGCCGTCTTGCAGGCGCTGGATCTGGGCGCGCACGGCGGGCGAGGCGCGCACCTCGTCGGCGCCATAGGTGCAGGTGGCCAGCTTGCACAGCTTGTCCCACAGCGTGTCGGTGTCTTCGTAGGCAAAACGCAGCGTGCTGGGCTGCTCGCACAGCCGCACCACCTCGTGCGCCAGCTCGGCCGCGCCGCGCCCGCCTTCGGCCCAGTGGCGTGCCGTGTGCACGGCCACGCCCAGGCGGGCGATGCGCTGGCGCAGCAGCGCATGTTCGGCTTCGGTGTCGCTGGCAAAGTGGTTCAGGCTCACCACACAGGGCAGGCCAAACACATGGCGCAGGTTGTGCAGGTGCCGCTCCAGGTTGGCCAGGCCACGCTCCAGGGCAGGCAGGTCTTCGGTGCCCAGCGCGGCAAGGTCCACGCCGCCGTGGAATTTAAGTGCCCGCACGGTGGCCACCAGCACCGCCGCGGCGGGGCGCAGGCCGGCCTTGCGGCACTTGATGTCAATGAACTTTTCTGCGCCCAGGTCGGCGCCGAAACCGGCTTCGGTGACGGCGTAGTCGGCCAGGCGCAGTGCCGTGCGGGTGGCGATGACGGAGTTGCAGCCGTGTGCGATGTTGGCAAAAGGCCCACCGTGCAGCAGCGCCGGGTTGTTTTCCAGCGTCTGCACCAGGTTGGGCGCCAGCGCGTCTTTCAGCAGCACGGTCATGGCGCCGTGCACACCCAGATCGCGGGCACGCACCGGCTGGCGGCCGCGTGTTTCAGCCACCACGATGCGGCCCAGCCGTTCTTTCAGGTCTTGCAGCGACGTCGCCAGGCACAGGATGGCCATGACTTCTGACGCCACCACGATGTCAAAACCGTCCTGGCGTGGCACACCGTTGGCCGGCCCGCCCAAACCCACGGTGATGTCACGCAGCACGCGGTCGTTCATGTCCATGACACGCCGCCAGGTGATGCGGCGCACGTCCACATCCAGCGTGTTGCCGTGGTGGATGTGGTTGGCCAGCGTGGCCGCCAGCAGGTTGTTGGCCAGTGCAATGGCGTGGAAGTCCCCCGTAAAGTGCAGGTTGATGTCTTCCATGGGCACCACCTGCGCGCGGCCACCCCCGGTGGCCCCACCCTTCATGCCAAACACGGGGCCCAGTGACGGCTCGCGCAGCGCAATGATGGCTTTTTTGCCGATGTGGTTGAGCGCATCGCCAAGGCCCACGGTGGTGGTGGTCTTGCCCTCCCCGGCCGGCGTGGGGCTGATGGCGGTGACCAGCACCAGCTTGCCTTCATGCGCCAGGGGGTCGGCCGCCAGCGCCTGCACAAAGGGCAAGGCCAGCTTCGCCTTGTGGTGGCCGTAGGGAATGAGGTGCTCGTCTGCAATGCCCAGGCGGCTGCGCGCCAGATCGGTGATGCGCTGCAAAGGGGCAAGACGGGCGATGTCGATGTCGCTGACGGGCACTGGGGTTCCTTGGGGGCTGCGGCGCAGGCGCGCATTGTGTGGCGGCGGCCGCTGCCACTGCTGCGGCCGTGCCCAGTCTTTCGGCTGGGCTGCTGCACGCCGCTGCCCGGCGTCCTCAAGCCCCATCTTGGTGCAACCGATATCAGGCGGGTATGCGCGGCGTTGTGCCAGCGCCGTGACCCCACACGCACCCACCATGTCAGCAGCCATGCAAGTTAGTCGCCAGGGACTCAAGCAGCACGAGCAGCCGGCCGGCCGGTCTGACGGCTTCTTTGCGCACCACGGCATCTGGGCGCCCGGCGTGCGCCTGTTCCGCAAGCTCAACTTTGTGTCCAAGGCACTGATCATCACGTTGGCGTTTGCCATACCGACCGGCCTGTTGGTGATCTGGCTGGTCAGGGCGCAGGCCGACGACGCGCTGCAGTCGCGCATGAATGCCACGCGCCAGCATGTAGAGGTGGCCCATGGCATTGTGGTTTGGGCCCACGCGCAAGAAGCCAGCGGCAAGCTCACGCGCGAGCAGGCACAGAAGCTGGCGCGCGATGCCATTGCGCCCTTGCGCTACGACGGCAGCGAGTACTTCTGGATCAACGACATGCAGCCGCGCATGGTGATGCATCCCATCAAGCCCGATCTGGACGGCAGCGACTTGAGTGGCATGAAAGACCCCAATGGCTTTGCCCTCTTCAAGGCGTTTGTGGCCACCGTGCAGAGCCAGGGCAAGGGATTTGTGAGCTACCAGTGGCCCAAGCCCGGCAGCGACAAGCCCGTGGACAAACTGTCCTACGTGCACGGCTTTGCGCCCTGGGGTTGGATCGTGGGCTCGGGCATCTACGTGGGTGAGCTGAAAGATGCCATGTGGCGCGAAGTCGCCTGGGTCGCGGCCACGATTGCGTTTTCACTGGCCATGGCCGGGTACTTGTTCCTCAGCTTCTACCGCGTCATGGACGGTGGTTTGAAAGAAACCCGTCGCCACCTGCGCGCCATGACCAACGGCGACCTCACCACATCACCCTCGCCCTGGGGCCGCGACGAAGCCGCCCAGTTGATGCTGGAACTGCGCGCCATGCAGGATTCACTGCGCACCATGGTGCAGCGCGTGCGCCATGCCAGTGACGACATCGTGCATTCCAGCAGCGAGATTGCCAGCGGGGCGATGGAGCTGTCGTCGCGCACCGAACAAGGGGCGGCCAACCTGGAACAGTCGGCCGCGTCGATGGAAGAGATTTCTTCAACCGTGAAGAACACATCGCACACCACCGACGAAGCCTCGCGCATGGCGCGCCACAACGCCGAGGTGGCGGCCGACGGTGGCCGCGTCATGCACGACGTGGTGGCCACCATGGAAGCCATCCGGGGCTCGTCGGCCAAGATCGGCGAAATCATCGGCACCATCGACGCCATCGCCTTCCAGACCAACATCCTGGCGCTCAATGCTGCGGTGGAAGCGGCGCGCGCCGGTGACCAGGGGCGCGGCTTTGCCGTGGTGGCGTCTGAAGTGCGCATGCTGGCGCAGCGCAGCGCCGAGGCCGCACGCGAAATCAAGGTGCTCATCGGGCAGAGCGTGGACCAGGTGGAATCCGGCACGGCCGTGGTGCGCAAGGCCGGCGTCACCATGCAAGACATCGTGGCGTCATCACAGCGTGTGGACCAGTTGCTGGCTGACGTGGCGCACGGCGCTCGCGAGCAGAGCCTGGGCGTGGGCCAGATCGGCCAGGACGTGAAGGAACTGGATCACATGACCCAGCAAAACGCCGCCATGGTGGAAGAAACAGCCGCTGCCGCTGCGGCCATGAAGGAACAGGCCCAGGCGCTGGCCGACGAGGTGGCGCGCTTCAAGATGCCCGAAGGCGGCCTGGCCGTGGTGGCGTCAAATGCGCCAGCGTCACATGCGTCACATGCATCCGATGGGTCATCGGCGGCCGGAGCTTTTGACTTTGACAAGGCCATCGAAGCGCACCGGCAATGGAAGGTCAAGCTGCGCAAGGCCATTGCCCACCACGAGAAGCTCGATGCCGACGTCATATGCCGCGACGACCGCTGCCCGCTGGGCCAGTGGCTGCACGGCGCCGGTGGCCAGCAGTGGGGCAACAAACCGCGTTTTGTGGAACTTCTGGGCAAGCACGCGGCGTTCCACAAGACTGCAGGGGCAGTGGCCCGCACCATCAACGCAGGCCAATACGGCCAAGCCTCGGCGCTGATTGATTCGGGCTCTGATTTCGCCCGTGCGTCCACCGAAGTGGCCACCGTGCTGGCAGCCGTAAAACGCGAGTTCCGACGCTGCGGCGGGCCTCACTTTCTGGCCGGCTGACAACGGCCCGAATGCTGCCGCCCTAAGGCTTCGGCCCTAAGGCTGCGGCCATGCTTGCAGGCGCAGCAGCAGCTTGGCGTATTCCAGCTGCGCGTGCAGTTCCTGCATGCGGTCACGCAATTCAATCAGCGCCAGCATCGGGTCCGTGGGCACGACACCGAGCATGGGTTCGTTGGGGCGGTCAGGCGATTGCATGGGCCCGATATTTGCCGTGCTGCCGCAGACGGTCAACCCCGCGATTCAGGTGGCCGGGGCGCCTGTTTGCGGGGCCTGCAGGCGCACGGCAAAGGGGGTTGCAGAGGCATGGCCTGGGGCAAAAGGCAAAACGGGCCCCGAAGGGCCCGATGTGCTTTTAACTGCCTGGCGGAGTCGGAGGGATTCGAACCCTCGATTCGCTTTTGGCGAATACTCCCTTAGCAGGGGAGCACCTTCGGCCACTCGGTCACGACTCCGGCGAAGACGCGCATTCTAGCCGCAAGACTGCGGCCTCAGGCTCGGCCTCAAGTGCCCCCTTCAAACTTCTGCCACGGCATCGCCGTCCAGGCCAAAAGCCTTGTGCAAGGCACGCACGGCGAGCTCCATGTACTTCTCGTCGATCACCACGCTGGTCTTGATTTCGCTGGTGGTGATCATGCGGATATTGATGCCTTCGTCACTGAGCGTGCGTAACATGGTGCTGGCCACGCCCACGTGG
>CAZUKT010000405.1:0-4622 GCA_964620975.1 uncultured Rubrivivax sp.
ACAAGAGCGAGATGGCCACGGGCTACTGCACGCTCTACGGCGACATGGCCGGCGGTTTCGCTGTCATCAAGGACGTGGCCAAGACGCTGGTCTACCGCCTTGCGGCATGGAAGAACCTGCAGCCGACGCAGCGCGCTGACGGCAGCATGGGCCCGGTGATTCCAGAGCGCATCATCACGCGTCCACCGTCGGCTGAGTTGCGTCCTGACCAGACCGACCAGGACAGCCTGCCTCCCTACGAAGTGCTCGATGCCATCCTGGCCCGCTACATGGAAGAAGACCAGGGCATCGAAGACATCATCGCAGCCGGCTTTGCCCGTGCCGACGTGGAGAGAGTCACGCGCCTGATCAAGCTCAACGAGTACAAGCGCCGGCAGTCACCGGTCGGTATCCGCATCACCCACCGTGCCTTTGGGCGTGACTGGCGCTATCCCATCACCTCGAAGTTCCGTGCTTAAATCGAAATCAAACCCAACGTCATCCGGAGCCTAGCCATGAAACAAATCACCGCGATCATCAAGCCGTTCAAGCTCGAAGAAGTGCGTGAAGCCTTGGGCGACGTGGGCGTGTCGGGCCTTACCGTCACCGAAGTCAAAGGTTTTGGCCGCCAAAAAGGGCACACAGAGTTGTACCGCGGTGCCGAGTACGTGGTCGACTTTTTGCCCAAGGTCAAAGTCGAAGTGGTGGTGAAGGACGTTGACGTCGAGCGCTGCATCGAGGCCATCGTCAAGGCTGCCAAGACCGGCAAGATTGGCGACGGCAAGATTTTTGTGACGCCGGTCGAGCAGGTCGTTCGCATTCGCACCGGCGAGACCGACGAAGCGGCGGTCTAGAGCAAAGGCATTTCCGGGCACGCCTGGTGGTGCGGCCGTTTCAGGGCCGCCGCCAGCGAATTCGGGCGTTTACCTGCTCCAGCCGTTGCACGTCGGGTTGCCGTGCACGCGGTGTCTCAGACCTTGGAGTAGTCGTCGGGCTTGCTGCTGCCGGCAGCTTGGGCGGCCAGCGCCAGAAGCAGGCTTTCGGGATCGGTGCCGACGAGCACCGACGCCTGCTGCGCGGCAGACAAAAAGCCTTCGGTCACCGAGTGATCCATGAAGCGCAGCAAGTGATCGTAGTAGCCGTTGACATTGAGCAAGCCTATGGGTTGATCGTGGTAGCCAAGCTGGCGCCACGTCCACACCTCATACAGTTCCTCTAATGTGCCGATGCCGCCAGGCATTGCGATGAATACATCCGCACGCTCGGCCATCATCTGCTTGCGCACATGCATGGTCGGCACCACGTGCAGCTCATGCAAGCCCAGATGGCCAACTTCCAGTTTCTTGAGCGACTCTGGAATCACCCCGATCACCCGGCCACCTGCGGCAAGCGTGGCATTGGCCACTTCACCCATCAGCCCAACGATGCCGCCGCCGTACACCAATTGCCAACCACGTGCACCGATGGCTGTCCCCAGCGCTCTGGCAGCAGCGGTATAGGCGGGGTTGGCGCCGTGGCGTGAGCCGCAGTACACACAGATGCTGAGCGCGGGCAAGGGTGGGTTCATGCCTTGAGCTTGCGGGGCGTGGGGTGCCAAGTCACGACGCGGCACTTGCAAACCACGTCGTGCCAGTATTGTCGATCAGCATGCAGCCACACCAGCGCCGCGTAGCCCAAAACCCCCGCCAGAATGGCCGCGAAAGCCGGTGCGGCACCTTTGAGTCCGGTGAGGTGAAGCGTCATCAGCGCGGGCACGAACCACATCCAGGCCAGCAAATAGCGGCACAGCGCACGCAAGGGCCGCAGAGCTTGGCCGTCTTGGGTGACCACCCGGATGCGCCAAGTCTGCATGGCCAGCGTCTGGCCACTGCGGCTCCAGAAGTACATGAAGTAAAGCGCAAGCACGACAAACAAGAAGGCCTGCAAGCCTGGTGTGCCGACCAGAGCATGACGCTGCTGGGTGGCCACCCCGTAGACCAAGCCGGAAGCCATGACCACGCCGAAGAGCAGCACACCCTCATAGACAAAACAGGCCAAGCGCCGCCTCAGGCGGGGCGTGGCCATTGCGCCCTGGCCTGCGTTGTCCCTGCTCACGGTTGGGTGGCTGAACTGGGCGTGGACGCAGACCGCACCGCCGCGCCTTGGGGCCCGCGCTTGGGCAGCAAGGTGGCCGGGTCCACAAAACCCGGCGTCGCAGCGATCTTGGGCAAGCCAGTCTGATGGTGTGCCGGGGGCGCCGACTTGGTGGCCATGGAGGTGGTCGTGGCCCCCGGTTTGGCTTGGACCACGGTGGGTAACACGGCACGTGAAGGCGGCAGTGAGGTGGTCTGCACCAGATTGCGCTTGCCGCCAGGCGCTGCGCCGCTATTGGCAGCCCGCGACGCGGTGTCAATTGGAGCCGACGCGGGCTTGGTGGCTGGCTTGGCACGTTGGGCAAGCCTGTTGCGTTCCTCAGGCGACAACGACTGGTAGGCGTTCCAGCGCGCTTGGCGTTCGGCCGGGGAGACTTGCTGCGCTTCCTGGAACTGCAGTCTGGCGCGCGCTCGTTCCGTGGGGGTCAGACGGGCCCACTCGGTCATGCGTTCGCGGACCCGTGCACGTTCGTCTTCGGACATCGTCGGAAATCGCGCAGCCACCTCGAGCCACTTCTGTTTACGCGGGTCATCTATGGCGGACCAGTCGCGCTGCAAAGGTGCAAGCGCTTGTTTTTGGGCTGCATTCAAGCCGCTCCAGGTCGGTCCACGGCCTGAGTCGGCGCCCAGACTCACACCCAGGTGCAGCACCAGCCAGCAAGCCAGCAAAGACCGGAGCGCGTGTTTCAAAGTCACGGTGGCGGCGACGAGCGCAGGAATTCTGCGAAACCCGGGTCTGAGTACGCGGCAGGCGGCAATTGGTCGGCCAGCAATTGGGAATCGATTTCGGCCGCAGCCACGACTTGTTCGCGGGTGGTGCGGTTGTCTATGGCAAACAGACCCGCCACCAGCACCACCAGGGGCAACAAGCCCGCCGCCCGTTGGAACCAAGGCACCATGCCTCCCAGTACGGCCGCCCCGCTGGATGACCTGCCAAGCAGGCGTGTGCCCTCTGGGGCGGCAAGCCGCTGCGCACGGGCGCCCGCCAACGCCTGTTCACGGGCAAACCGTAGGCGCTCGGTCACGTCGTGCCCAAGAGTATCCAAACCGGGC
This sequence comes from uncultured Rubrivivax sp., assembly GCA_964620975.1. GTDB lineage: Bacteria > Pseudomonadota > Gammaproteobacteria > Burkholderiales > Burkholderiaceae_C > Rubrivivax. The sequence continues at coordinate 3,165 of CAZUKT010000405.1, forward strand.
GTCAAGGCACTGGCCATACGCGCGGCCAGGCGCGCTTCCAGCGAGTGGTGTTCTGCGGCAGGACTGGTGAAACTCATAAGGTGATCCCCTTGGCTTTGAGCGCCTTCGCCAATGCATGCACTGCCCGGGAGCAGTGTGTCTTGACGCTGCCCTCCGAGCAGCCCATCACCGTGGCAGTCTCGGAGACGTCAAACTCTTCCCAGTAACGCAGGAGAAACGCTTCCCGTTGACGACCAGGCAGTTCGGCCACCTCGGCGTCGATCACACGCAGGATCTGTGCCCTTGAAACCGCGTCGGCAGCGCTCTCGGTGCCCATGGTGTCTTCCAGGGCATGCAGAGTTTCGAGCAGGTCAAAGTCGCCGTCATCGTCTGCTGTGTCGAATTCCGACAAATTCTGCACAACGGCGTTCCGCACCTTTTCGCGCCTGAACCAATCCATGGTGGCGTTGGACAGGATGCGTTGAAAGATCAGCGGCAGTTCTGCGGGCGGCCGGTCGGCGTACTTGGTGGCAAGCCGGATCATCGCGTCCTGCACGATATCCAGGGCAGCGTCGTCGCTGCGCACCGCGTACACCGCGCGCTTGAAGGCTCGTTTCTCGACGCTTTTGAGAAAGTCGGAAAGTTCTTTGTCAGTGGCCAACGCAAGGATGAACGGCTGCGCCCGGTTCAGGCGCGCGGGATTATGGCACCGCACCTGCGCAGTGCCTGCCATGACCAGGTTGGCCCCCGCTGCGGTGCATAATGCTGCTTTGCACCAACAGATACTGGGTCGAAACCCGGCCGTCCAACCAGGACGGCGGTTTCTAGACCGCGCAGCTCCAAGGCCGCCTCATGAGGGCGCGTTGCAGGGGCACCAATGGTTTTTCGTCAGAGAAAATCACAAAGGTTCGAAATGGACATTTCTGCTGTGGAAGTCAATCGCGCCGCCACGGTGCAGCCGGCTTCTTCTTCCTCTTCCGTGCCGACATCTGATCCCAACGGATCGGAAATTCTGGTCCGCTGCCTTCAGGCCGAGGGGGTCAAGTACTTGTGGGGCTACCCAGGTGGGGCAGTTCTTTACATCTACGACGCGCTGTACAAGCAAGACAGCATCGAGCATGTGCTGGTGCGCCACGAACAGGCCGCCGTGCACGCCGCCGACGGCTATGCCCGCGCAACAGGGGATGTCGGCGTTGCTCTCGTGACCTCGGGACCCGGCGTGACAAATGCCATCACCGGCATCGCCACGGCCTACATGGACTCGATTCCGATGGTGATCGTGACCGGTCAGGTGCCCACTGCGGCGATTGGTCTCGACGCCTTCCAGGAATGCGACACCGTGGGCATCACGCGGCCCGTGGTCAAGCACAACTTCTTGGTCAAGGACGTGCGTGATCTGGCCATGACGCTGAAAAAGGCTTTCCACATTGCACGCACGGGCCGCCCCGGACCGGTGGTGGTGGACATCCCCAAGGACGT
>CAZUKT010000406.1:0-4603 GCA_964620975.1 uncultured Rubrivivax sp.
CACGTCGTTGACCATGCCGACGTATTCAAAGTCGTCCAGCGTCTTGTAGGGCAGGTTGCGGTACAGCGCGGGGCTCGTGGCCATGCCGATGTGGTGCAGCAGGATGGTGTAGCCGTCGGCGTTGGCCTTGGCCACCTTGGAAGCGCCCAGCGTGCCACCGGCGCCGCCGACGTTTTCAATGATGACCGTCTGGTTGTTGAGGCCTTTGCGCAGCACCTCGGCCAGATCGCGGGCCACCTTGTCGGTGGGGCCACCGGCGGAGAAGGTCACGACGATGGTGACGGGCTTTTCGGGGTAAGCGGCCAGTGCCGTGGTGGCAAGGGCGGCTGCTGCAATGGCGATCAGGGTCTTCTTCAAGGTGTTGTCTCCGAAGGGCTGGGGAGGTCGGGGATGCGATGCTAGCGCTGCGCTGCGCCCCCAGATTCGTGGGAACTACTTATCGCTGCGCCCAGGCAGCCACGTGCCGCGCCCAGGCACGGGCACGGGGCGGGTCAAGCGTCGATACTTGCGGCCCGTGGGCCTGCGCGTTCACCGGCGCTCCACACCTCGCCCTGACGCCCACCGCCGCAGTCCGACAGACCCATAGACGTGCACGGATGACTTCTCCACTGCCTGCCACCGCCGCCACCGCCATGAGGGGCCCACGCCCTGGCTGGCCCCTGGGCGTGCTGTTGTGCGCCGTGCTGCTGCCGCTGGCCTTGACGGCGCTGTTGCACTATTTTTCGCTGCGACTGGGGCAGGATGCGGACACCCCGGCTTTGCTGCGGCCGCAGCAAGCCGTTCGTGTCGATGACCGCAGCCTGCTGCCGCCGCGAGATCCGGTGGCCGTGCCGCGCGGCAAGCTGCCCGCAGGCGGCGTGGCGGCGCCAGATGCGCCAGGCAACACAGGCGCAACGGACCCAACACGCGCAACAGACCCAACAGACGCGACAAACCAGCCCGCAAGCAAGCCCACGACCGTGGACATGCCGTTCTTCGAGCCCGCTGCCGCACCTGGGCAGCCGGACCCGTTGTGGCTGGTGGCAGGTTTCCAGCTCGGCCAGGCTGCCGGCACCACCTGGACACTGGCCTTTGGCCACCGCACGCCAGTGCTTGTGTACCTGGACGGCCGTTTGCTGGCCAATTCGGTGCCCTTGCCCGAGGCCGATCTGCCGCTGCGCAACCTGCAGATTGGTGAGCAGCGCCTGGCGGTCAGCGTGCCGGCGGAGTGGCTCAGCGCCGGCAAGCACGAGATCGCGGTGCGCGTGGGCGCGGCCGGCCCCGCAGGCGCGTCGGTGTCGGGCTTGTCGCTGGGGCCCGCGCCGGCCATGGAATCGGCCGACCGGCCACGCCGCTTCTGGCTGGCTTTGCGGGTGGTGACGGCGCTGAGTGCGCTTGTCATTGGCACGCTGCTGCTCTTTGCCTGGCTGGTGGAGAGGCGCGAGAGCCTGTTTCTGTGGTCGGGCCTGCAACTGCTGATGCTGGCGCTGCTCTTGTCGCCCTATGTGCTGAATGCACCACCTTTGCCGGCACCCTGGTGGCGCATGCTGCTTGATGCGGCCGACGTGCTGGCCAAGGGCCTGGCGCCGGTGGTCATCGCGGCCTGGGCCGCGCCCGAATTGCGGTGGGTGCGCCGGCTGAGCTTTGCCTACCTGGCAGTGGCGCTGCCCCTGGACCTGGGGGCCGCCTATGCCGTGGTGCCGTGGGCTGAATTTGACCACCCCTGGCCTTGGTGGGCGCTGGCCAGCCGGCTGGCCATGCTGTCCCTGGCGCTGTGGGTGGCCCTGCGGGCCCTGGCCCGCAAACCCGGCATGCACCGGTTTGGCACTGCGGCGCTGGCGGGCCTGGCACTGTGGGTGTGGGCCGACGTGAGCCTGTTTGCCATCGTCGTGCCTGGGCTGCTGGGCGTGGTGGACATGAACGTGGTGGCCTACGCCGGCTGGGCCATGTGGGTGGCCGTGCTGCTGCACCGCCGCCTGGTGAACAACCGCCGCCAAGAGCGCGACCTGCGCGCCGAGCTGGCCACGCAACTGGCCGAGCGCAGTGACGAATTGCGCGCGCAGTACGCCGCGTTGCGCGTCAGTGAACAAGCCCGCACCGCCGCGTCAGAGCGCGAGCGTCTGCTGGCCGAAATGCACGACGGCGTGGGCGCGCAGCTCACCTCGGCCAAGATGCTGGCCAGCGGCGGGCAGCTGTCCAGCGGTGAAATGGTGGACGCGCTGGACGACTGCCTGCGTGAGATGCGCCTCACGGTAGACGCGCTCAGCGTCACCGACGGCGACCTGGGCCTGCTGCTGGCCACCTTGCGCCACCGGCTGGAGCCCGCACTGCGGGCCGGTGGCATCACGCTCGACTGGCGTGTCGACCACGCGCCACGTGTGCCTGCGCTGGCAGGCACCGGCGGGCGCGAACTGGCGCGCATCGTGCAAGAAGGCCTGGCCAACACCATGCACCACGCCAGCGCCACACGGGTGGTGGTGAGCACCAGGCTGCTGACCCAGCCGGCGCGGGTGCAGGTCAGCATCACCGACAACGGTGTCGGCATGCCGGCCGCGTTGAGCCCTGGGCGTGGCCTGCGCAACATGCGCCAGCGTGTGGCGCGCCTGGGTGCTGCCATTGACTGGCGCAAGCCACCCGGGCCTGGCACGGGCACGGAACTGGTGATCGAGTTGCCGCTGGATGCGCCCCAGAAGGCGCCACGTCAGTTGTAGCTGCGCGCGACCTCGATCACCTTGCCGCCGTTGGCCAGTGAGCCTGGCGCCACCAGCAGCACGTCGGCGCGCAGTTTGGTCACGTCACGCACGCTGCCGGCCACGGCTTCAGCCAAGCCGCTGGCCTGTGCCGCGCACTCCACATGCAGGGTCATGCGGTCGTTGGCCATCTCGCCCTGCACCACGAGCCGGGCCTTGTTCAGCTCGGGGTGGCGGCGCAGCACCTCGGCCACCTGGCTGGGATGCACAAACATGCCGCGCACCTTGGCCGTCTGGTCGGCGCGGCCCATCCAGCCCTTGATGCGGGTGTTGGTGCGGCCGGTGGGGCAGGGGCCGGCCAGCACGGCAGACAGATCGCCGGTGCCAAACCGCAGCAGCGGGTAGTCGGGGCTGAGCACAGTGACCACCACTTCGCCCACCTCACCGTCGGGCACGGTGTCGTGCGTGCCGGGGCGCACGATCTCCAGGATCACGCCTTCGTCCACCACCAGGCCCTGGCGCGCGGGTGTCTCGTAGGCGATGGTGCCCACGTCGGCCGTGGCGTAGGCCTGGTAGGCGTGCACGCCGCGCTCCAGCAGCCAGTCGCGAAGCGAAGGCGGGAAGGCCTCGCCGCTGACCAGGGCCTTCTTCAGGCTGGGCAGCGCCACACCGGTCTCGGCGGCCTTTTCAAGCAGGATGCGCAAGAAGCTGGGCGTGCCGGCGTAGGCGTCGGGCCGCAGGTCTTGCATGGCCTGCAGTTGCAGCTCGGTATTGCCCACACCACCCGGGAACACCGTGCAGCCCAGCGCATGGGCGCCGCTTTCCATGATCCAGGCGCCGGGCGTGAGGTGGTAGCTGAAGCTGTTGTGTACCAGATCACCGGCACGGAACCCGGCCGCAAACATGGCCCGTGCAATGCGCCAGGGGTCGGCGCCATTGCCTTCGGGTTCATAGATGGGGCCGGGTGACTGGTAGACCCGGCGCGCTGTGCGGGCCGTGCCCAATGCGCGCCAGCCGATGGAAGAAAAACCGCCCAGCGCGTCCCACCCCGTGGTGGCACTGCGCGCCGCCTGCTGCAGTTCAAGCAGCGTGTGTTTGCGTGTCACCGGCAGGGCGGCCAGCGCGGCGCGGGTGGTGACGGTGGCGGCATCAACCCCGTGCAGGATCTTCGCCATGGCGGGCACAGCCTGCGCCGCACGCACCTGCGCGGGCAGCGCCGCCAGCAAGGCGGCTTGGCGCGCGGCGGGGTCCCGGCTCTCCAGGGTGCTGAGGTGTTCGGTGTTCATGGGTTGGGGCCTCTCACTCTTCGCGCTCCCAGCGGGCAAGGCGCTTCTTGATTTCGTCGATGAGCTTGCGTTGGTCGTGTGAGGACTGCACAAGCTGCTTGTCCCACTCTGGCGTCATGGCCAGCTTGCGTGCGATGCGGGCCTGGATGGCGCCTTCTTGGACCTGCAACTCCAGCACCCGCTTGCCGCGCAGCTCAAAACCATTGCCGCGCTCGGCCAGCTTCAGGTCGCGAAGGCTGCGCTTGAGTTGCAGCAAGGCGTCGTCAGGCTTGAAGGGCGGTGGTGCAAATCCGAAATCGTCAGCCATGAAAAGATGTCCCAATCAGCACAGACCGCAGCGCGCACCCAGTGGCGGCCGCGGAACCGGCTCCGCCGGGCCGCCGGGGGCGCCTTGCAGGCCGCGCCGGGCCTTGCGGCCCGACTCCTCGCCAGGCACAAAAGGTCCACTGGACCTTTCGTGTCCGGGCTCGGCCCCCCTGGGGGGGAGCGGCGCAGCCGCTTCGGGGGGGGTCAAGATAACCAGCGCTTGCGCCGCTTGTAGCTCTTGCCACCCTTGAAGCTCTTGCGGTCGCCGCCGCCCATGCCGAGGTAGAACTCTTTCACGTCTTCGTTTTCGCGCAGCGCCTTGGCGACGACGTCCATCACGAT
>CAZUKT010000407.1:0-4586 GCA_964620975.1 uncultured Rubrivivax sp.
CCTTGTCGCCACCGGTGGCGCCTTGGGCCCAGGCCTCGGTGCAGGCGGCTTGCAGCACACGTTCGGCGTCGGGCTGGGGCACGTCCCAGGCCAGCGTCAGGTCAATTTCCTGCTCGCTCACCGGCGACGGATACGACAGGTTTTCAACAATGGCTGCGGCCACCACGCTGTTGGGAACGCTGACGAGGTTGTCTTCGGGCGTCAGCAGCCGTGTGCTGCGCCAGTTGACTTCGCGCACCGTGCCAACAAATGCGTTGCGCTGGCCACGGGCGCGCAGCATCACAAAGTCGCCCAGGTCGAAGGGCTTTTCGATGTTCAGCGCAATGCCTGAAAAGAAGTCGGCCAGGATGTTGCGCAGCGCCAGCCCGAACACGATGCCGACCACGCCCGTGGTGGCCAGCACGGCCGAAAGCGCCAGGCCCCAGGTGCGCCCCAGCAGCACGGCCACGCCAAGCAGCAGCAGCAGCACGGCCACAAACTGCCGCAGCAGCCGTGGTGCACGCAGCCCCAGCCAGTGCGGCAGCAGGCGGTCCCACACCAGCAGGTCAATCAGCCGCATCGCCAGCCAGATGCCGGCCAGCCACAGCGCGCTGTCAAGCACGCGGCCTGCAAGCAGGCTGTTTTGCGGCCCGGCGGGCAACAGCGCCAGTGCCGCCTGCAGCAGCGCCAGCACCACAAGCAGCGCCACCGGGGCCAGCACGGTGGCGGGGTTCAGCGGGCGCGGCGGCGCCAGGGAGTGGGTGTCTTTCAAGGCGGGCGCAGTGTAGGCGCACCGGGCGGCGGGACGGGGCGGTACAGGCGCGGACGCCGCCGCTAACCAGCCCGCTCCTGCTCGTGCAATGCCCAGGCGGCCAGGATCGCGCGGTGGTCGGGGATGTTGTTCAGGTAGCCCTCGCGCAGCGATTCGTCGGAGATGTTCGCCGCCAGTTCCATCAGGCCGCCATGGGCGCGCCTAAGCCAGGTGTCGGCACGTGGGTCGCCGGCACTTGACAGCACCAGGTGGCACACCAGTTCGACACGGCGCGGCGCTGCGTTACGGTTCACGTCGTTTGTGCTGGCGTCCAGTGCCAGCAGGCGCTCCACATGTTGCATCGCCAGCGGCAGGTCGCCACAGGCCTGCGCCGAGCGCGCCAGGCCCGCCAGGCTGCCGCCGAGCACCGAGTCTCTGTGCAGATCCATCGCCAGTTTCTTCTCGAATGTCAGCGCTGCGGCTGCGGGCTGGCCCAGCAGCAACTGGGCATCACCCAGCCGCTGCATGGCCAGCGCCTCCCAGCGTGGCATGCCGATGGCCACGGCGGCGGCCAGTGCCTGCTGCGCATGCGCCAGCGCCTGTGGGCCGTTGCCCAGCCAGCGCTCAAGCTCAGACAGCGCGCACAGCGTGCCGCATTCGCCCAGGCGGTTGCCCAGCGCACGAACCAGGCGCAGCGCCTCTTCGCAGCAGCGCCGTGCCCGCACCGGCTCTCCCAATGAAAGCCAGGCGCTGCCGACGTTGCACAGCGACAGCGCCTGGCCCCGCCAGTCACCGATCTGCCGGCGCAGCGCCAGGTCTTTTTCATGCCATTCAAGTGTGGCCACCGGGTCCAGTTTGGTCTGTGCCAGAACGGCCAGCAGGTTCATGCACGACGCCTCGATGCGCTGCAGCCCGCGCGCCTGGGCCTGCGCCAGGCATTGCGTGACCAGCCGCTGTGCCGCGTCGTAGTCAGCCTGTTGCAGGTGGGCGATGACCAGCATGCGCATCGCGTCCAGGCGCACGCCCTCGTCGCCCAGCCGCACGCCGCAGGCCATGCGCTGGCGCGCAGCCGCATTCATGGTTGCCATGTCGTTCGAGAGCAGACAAAAGTGCCAGCGGCTTGCCCACACCTGGGCGCGTTGGCGGTCGTCGTCGGCTTCTTCGGCCAGCGCAGACAGGCTGTCGAGGTCGGCCGCCTGCTCGGTGCGGCGGCCACCGCTTTCGATCAACGCCACGCGCGCCGACAGCAGGCGCCAGCGCATGTCGCGATGCTGCGGGGTGGCCGGCAGGCGGCCAAGCAGCGCCAGACCGGCTTGCACATGGGCCAGCACGGCTTGCACAGCGAAGCGGGCGCACGCCTGCTCGGCGGCAAGGGTGTGCTGCGCGGCGGCGCGTGCGTCGTGGCCGGCCTGCTCGAAGTGAAACGCTGCCTGGCCCGGCGCGTCGCTGGCCTGCAGGCCGCTCAGCGCCCCCAGCCAGCGCGCCAGCTTGCCGTGCAAGGCGCGGCGCGTCAGCCTGGGGGTGCTGTCGTAGGCCACTTGCTGCAGCAGTTGGTGTTTGAAGCTGAACATCGCGGTGCCGCCGCTGGCCGCAGCGCCAGCGCCACGCGCACCCCCATGGGCCAGCATCAGTTCACGCTGCATCAAACCGGCCATGGCGCGGGCGGCGCCTGCGCCCAGCGCACGCAGGGCGCCGTGCAGGAACACCGGCCCGATCACGCTGGCCTGCTGCAACACGCGCAGTTCGGCGGCGGGCAGCAGCTTCAGGCGGGCCGCCAGCACCCCTGCCAGCGTGGCCGGCAGCCGGGCCACGCGCAACCTGGCAGCGCTGACGGTCCAGGCGCTGTTGCGGGTACAGATCACACCTTTGTCGATCAGCAGCCTGATCCGCTCTTCAATGCAAAACGGGTTGCCCTGTGCGCCGCCGACGACACGCGCGAGCAGGGCCTGCGGAACCTCGGGCAGGCGCCGCAGCAAGCCGGTGGCCAGCACGCGGGCGCCCGCATCGGCCAGCGGGCCCAGGGCCAGCCGCGTATGCACACCTTCGCCGCGCACCCAGGCCGGCCGCCGGTCGGCCAGCGCGGGCCGGGCCGTGGCCACGATGAGCAGCGCCAGGTCGGGGTGGGATTGAAGCAGGTGGTCCAGGAAGTCCAGCGTTTCGCTGTCGGCCCAGTGCAGGTCGTCAATCTGCAGCAGCACCGGGGCGCTGCCCGTGGCGCCCAGCCGCCGCAGCCATTGCGTGGCGGCGTTGATCGCCATTTGCCTGAGCTGCTGCGGCGTGGCCAGCAGGCCCTGCACGTGCGGGCTGTCTGCAAAGTCGATGCCCAACAGGTGCCCCAGCAGGTGCACGTGGCACTGGGCGAGGTCGGCGCCGTCGTCTGCCAGGAAACACGGCACGATGGCTTGTTCAAACCGCGCCCGCGCGGCCTGGGCGCTGCCGTCCGGGTCGATCTGGCAAAACGAACGCAGCAGACCGCCGAGCAGGCCGAAGGGCTGGCCTTCGGTCTGCGGCGTGGCGCGGCGGCGCAAGACATGAAAGGGCGCTGGCCGGGCCTGCGCGCAGGCGTGAAAGTCACGCAGCAGGCGATGCTTGCCGATGCCGGGTTCGGCCAGCAACGTCACGGCGGCCGCTTGCCGGCCATCGGCCAGGCGCTGGAAAGCGGCCTGCAGGGCCAGCAGTTCGGTGTGGCGCCCGACCATGGGTGTGCCGATGGCTTCGGCAGCCAAACTGGCAAGGTCCTGCGGGGCGGCCAGGCTGGGCATCACCAGGTGCGGCAGCGGGGATGCGTCTGTGCAGATCTGGCCACGTCGGCGCTCCCTGAAAGGAGCCATTGTCCGTCGGCCGCCGCTATGGCGCGCGCTGGGGTGCTGCGGCGGGTGCCACTTCAAAGGCCAGCGTCACGAAGCGGCCTTGCCAATGCCCGGTGTCGGTCAGCGGCGGGGTCAGTTCGGTGCCCCGCAGCACCCAGCGGCCCGGCAGCGGCGGCCGCAGGCGCACGCGGCCGGCGGCATCGGTCTGCTGCCACAGGCCGACGGGGCTGAGTTCGCTGCGCAGTTGCACGGCAAAGCCGGGCAAGGGCCGGCCGTCGCGCAGCACCTGCACAAGAACTTCATCACCCGGCTTCAACGCCGCAGATGCACTCAGCAGCAGCATGTCCATGCCCATGCCGGACGGGCGTGCTGCGGGCGGCTCCGCCCCCGGCAGCTCGATGCGGGCGTGTTTGGTGTAGCGCTCGCGCCAGGGCTGCCCACGCGCCTGCTGCGCCGCCCAGGCCGCACGCACTGCGGCCGGGGCGTTGACTTCGTCAAGGTAGATGCGCACCTTGGCGGGTGGCAAATTGGTCTCTGCCGGCAGCAACTGCGCCCAGCAGCTCAGCGCGCCTGGCACGGCTTGCGCCTGCAGGACCAGGGCGCTGGGCGTGCCGGCCAGTGGCGCCATCGGCAGGGCTGGCCCGCTGGCGCTGGCGCAGCCTTGCAGCGCCAGATGTTCGGCGCCCACGGCGAATTCTTGCTGCGGGAAGCGGTTGCCGGTGCCCAGGGCCAGTTGCACCGTGCCCGCTGCAGCAGGCAAGGGCTGGAACCAGGTGTCGTGCGCCCGCGCGGCGGGCGTAAAGGCTGCAAGCGCCGCAGACACCACAGACGCCGCCAAGACCGACAAAGCCACGCCGAGCAGGCGTGAGCGCCAGACAGGCGGGCGGGAGGGGCATGCTGCGCGCGGTGGGGTGGCGAATGTCATTCCCACAGCTACGCAGCAAGCGTCGGTGCGGATGCAGCAGCGTCCACCCTGCGGGCTGGACGACATTCAACCCAGCCTGCCGATGCCGATGCCGGACACCTGCAATTTCCGACTAAATTAG
>CAZUKT010000408.1:0-4572 GCA_964620975.1 uncultured Rubrivivax sp.
GCTTCGTCTTCTGGCGCATGACTTGCTATTTGCGCTGCCTTCACGTCGCCGGGCGCCGTGTGACCACACCCCCCTAGAAAGGAATCTGTCATGAAGAAGTCCTACGTTTTCGGAGCCGTGCTCGGCATGGCAGCGGCTGCATCGCAGGCTGCGCTGGTGATCAACGAAGCCGACGCACGCAGTTGGCAAGGTGCCAACGTGGGCACGTTTGCCCAGTTGTTCTATGGCAGCAACACCCAGGCCAATCGGCAGCAGGTGGTCACCAACCAACTGATGGACGACAGCAACTTTGACGCCACCGGCTATACGTCCGGAAGTCTCATCAGGTACAACGGCACCAACATCACCGGCGGCAATGCGGGTAGCTTGGGCACCTACGGTTCGTCGCGGGACCAGGCCAACGTGAACAACGGCGCCGACCAAGGCACCTTCAACTACGACTACAACGGCGTCGGGGCCAAGTTTGGTGGCGACAACGTTGACCAGCACTGGATCCAGACCGACAACACCATCGGCAACACGATCTGGGACCTGGGCTTCCAGGCCACCAAGGCGGCGGTGTTCAACACCATTGACCACGGCCCGCTGCCGCAAGAGGCTATCGAATCCACGGTCTACCTGTCCAACGACAAGATCAACTGGACCCAGGCGGTGACCGAACGGGTGTGGATGGAAGGCATCTACAGCGACACGTCGGTGGTGTGGGACGGTTTTGTCTACGCCGTGGGCACGGGCACCAGCGCCACCTTCCGCTACGCATCGGTCATCTGGGGCGGCCCCGGTTCCTTGATCAACGATGGCGACAACGAAATCAACGCCATCATGGGCCTGAACAGCAACTTCGGCGGCAACGTGCCCGAACCCGGCAGCCTGGCCCTGGTGGGCCTGGCACTGGCTGCTGCCGGCGTGGCCCGCCGCCGCCGCGCCTGACGGCAACTGCTTCCTCCTCGCCACCGAGGCCGCGCCCTTTGATAAGGGGCGCGGCCTCTTTGCTTGCGGCGTGGCCGCTGCGGTGATGGGCGCCTGCCACACAGCAGCCTGGCGCTTCGGCTGTTGGCTGACCTCGCCTTGCGCCCGCGCAATGCCTGCCACGGCGCCGCCTGCTCCAATGCTGGGGCGCACCCTCTATCTCGCAAAACGACTCTGGGGCAGCATGCCGGGTGCGTGGCGAGCGCCCCAAACCCTGAGCCCTGCTGCGAATTGATCCCAAGGAGTTGCCGTGAAGCTTTTGAACTTGTTGTCTGCCTGCCCCGCCCCTTGGCTGGCTTCGCTTGCCGCAGTGGCCTGCATGGCCGGCGCCGCGCAGGCCGCCACCCCTGCTGACTTGCTGGCGGCCTACACCGCCCAGGCCAAGGCACCCGCCGACGCGGCGCGCGGCGAGAAGTTCTTCAACACCGTGCAGCCGGGCGATCTGAAGCTCAGTTGCGCGTCTTGCCACACCGCCAACCCCACCAAGCTCGGCCGCAACGAGCTCACTGAAAAGCGCATCAAGGCCCTGGCACCCGCCGCCAACGCCGAACGTTTTACCGACCGCAGCAAGGTGGACGGCTGGTTCAAGACCAACTGCAAGGACACGCTGGGGCGCGAGTGCACGGCCGGAGAAAAGGCCGACGTGCTGGCCTGGCTGATATCGCTCAAACCTTAGTCAGTAGCTGACGCCGGTCGCCAAGTGCCAGGCGTCGCGTCACACATTCCAGGCTTCACGCAACGTTGGGCAGCAGCGTCACCGTGGTGGCGCTGCCTGCGGTGGCGTTGGGCGCCACCCAAAGGTCAAACACGCCGGGCTCGGCGGCCGTGCCCAGATCGGCTTGCACAAAAGCCAGATCGTGGCGGCTCAGCACAAACCGCACGGTGGCGCTTTGGCCCGGTTCCAGCGCCACCGCCTTGAAGCCCTTCAGTTCACGCACCGGCCGGGTCATGGACGCCACACGCTGGCGGATGTAGAGCTGTGCCACCTCACGCGCCGCACGGCGGCCCTGGTTGTGCAGCGTGGCGCTGACTTCCACCGTGCCGCCCCAGGCCAGTTGCTGCGCGCTGACTTGCGTGCCGGTGTAGACCACATTGCCATAGGTCAGCCCGTGGCCAAACGGGTACAGCGCGCTGTGGTTCACTTCGCGGTAGCGTGACTTGAACAGGCTCTCGTCGGCCAGCACCTGCGGCCGGCCGGTGCGCTTGTGGTTGTAGAAAAAGGGCTGCTGGCCCGAGACTTGGGCAAAGCTCACCGGCAAGCGGCCCGACGGGCTGTGGGTACCAAACAGAATGTCGGCCAACGCGTGGCCGGTTTCGCTGCCCAGGAACCAGCCGGCCACGATGGCGGGTGCATCGCGCACGGCGCCGGCCAGGGCCAGTGCGCGGCCGTGGCGCAGCACCACAACGATGGGTTTGCCCGTGGCGGCCACGGCCTCGGCCAGTGCCTGCTGCGCGGCCGGCAGGCCAATGTCCACCCGAGAACCTGCTTCGCCTGACATGTGCTGGCCTTCGCCCAGTGCCAGCAGCACCACGTCGGCCGCGTGCGCGGCCAATACGGCGGCGGCCACACCATCGGCCAAAGGGGCGTCGATGCCGCAGCCCTGCACCACGTCGAGCAAGCCCGGGTCGGACATGGCGGCGCGCAGGCCTTGGTCCAGGCTCACGCCGTGGGCGCTGTCGGCCCACATGGACCACGGCCCCATCAGGTGTTGACGGTCGGCGCCAAAAGGGCCGATGAGTGCGATGCGTTGGCCAGTGGCACGCAAGGGCAGCAGGCCGCCATCGTTCTTCAGCAGCACCACCGATCGCCGTGCTGCGTCGCGCGCCAAAGCCACGGTTTCGGGCAGGCGCAGTTGCGTGGCTTCGCGTGCGGGGTCCAGCGATCGATAGGGGTTGTCAAACAGCCCCAGCGCCTGTTTGACGCGCAGCACACGCCGCACGGATTCGTCCAGCACAGCCAGCGGCACGGCGCCTTCCCGCACCAGCGCAGGCAGGTGGCGGATGTAGATGCCACTTTGCATGGACATGTCGCAGCCGGCCAGCAGCGACTGACGGGCAGCGTCTTTTTCGTCAGCGGCCACACCGTGCACCACCAACTCGGCCTCCGATGTGTAGTCCGACACCACCAGGCCGGCAAAGCCCCATTCATCGCGCAAGATGCCGGTGAGCAGGTGGCGGTTGCCTGTAGCCGGCACGCCAGCCACGCAGTTGAAGCTGCTCATCAGCGACAGGCAGCCCGCATCGATGCCTGCCTTGAAGGGCGGCAGGTGCACGTCGCGCAGCGTGGTTTCGTGGATGTCGACGGTGTTGTATTCCATGCCGCCAGCCACGGCGCCGTAAGCCGCAAAGTGCTTCAGCGTGGCCAGCACGGTGTCTTCACGCAACAGGCCGCCTTGCGCCACGTCGCCCTGAAAGCCGCGCACCCGTGCCGCAGCCAGCACGCAGCCCAGGTGGGGGTCTTCGCCGGCACCTTCCACCACGCGGCCCCAGCGCTGGTCGCGCGCCACATCCACCATGGGCGCAAAGGCCCATTGCACGCCCACGGCCGTGGCTTCCAGCGCGGCAGCACGGGCCGTGCGCTCGGCCAGGTCGGGGTCAAAGGCAGCGGCCTCGGCCAGGGGCACCGGGAACACGGTCTTCAGGCCGTGGATCACGTCAGCAGCAAAGATCAGCGGAATCTTCAGGCGCGACTGCTCCACGGCCACGCGCTGCAATGCATGTGCACCCGCCGCGCCCACGCCGTTGAAGAGGCCGGTGATGCGCCCCTGGGTTATCTCATGCAGCAGTTCAGCCCGGCTTTGTGCCGCTGCGGCCGGGTTGGCGGCGGCGGCTTCGTTGCGGCTGGAGTCGGTATACAGGCTCAGCTGGCCGGCCTTCTCTTCCAGCGTCATGCACGCGATGAGTTGTTCGATGTGCAGGCAAGGGTCGGCTTCAGAGGGCATGGCGGGGGCTTGGGTGCGGATGCGGCCTGGGGACGGCGGCTGCAAAGCCCGCGATTGTGGTGTGCCACGGTTACAAGGCAGCGCCAAGATGCAGGTGCCGCAGCGGGCGGCTGCAGCGGGCGCCCGCAGGCCGGCGCTGCCTACGGCGTGAGGTAGGCCCCTGCAAGGGCCTGCAGGTGGGCGCGCGAGCCCTCGTCCAGGTGCGGCAACAAGAGCGCCAGCGCGTGGTAGGCGCCACGGCCCATGGCGGCGTTGGCCGATTCGGGCTCCAGCGCATGGCGCGGGTCGCGCACGTATTCAAAGCTCAGCCAGTAAGTCACCACCACCACCATGGCCGTGGCCGTGGGCGCAGCTTCGGCGCCAGTGATACGCACCACGCCGCTGCGCGCCAGGCCGTCCAGCACGGCGTGCATGGCCTTGGCCTTGTTCTTCAGCACAAACTGAAAGTGCGTTTCCAGGCGGCGGTTCTTGCTGAGCAGATCGTTCAGGTCGCGGTAGAGGAAACGGTAGTTCCAGATCAGCTCGAAGAGCATGTGAAAGAAGAGCCAGGCGTCTTCGACGTTTTCCACGCCGTCGGCGGCGCGAAGCAGTTCGTTCAGCGCGGTTTCGTAGCGGCCAAAGAGTGTGTTGATCAGCTCGTCTTTGGCGGGGTAGTGGTAGT
>CAZUKT010000409.1:0-4564 GCA_964620975.1 uncultured Rubrivivax sp.
ACTTGGCATGCGGGTGGTACAGGCAGGTCGGGTGGAACTGGATGAACTCCATGTTCGCCACCCGGCAGCCCGCGCGCCAGGCCATGGCGATGCCGTCGCCGGTGGCGGTGTCGGGGTTGCTGGTGTAGCGGTAGACCTTGCCCACACCCCCGGTGGCCAGCACCACGGCCGCGGCAGGCAAGGTTTCGACACGGCCGTTGTCCATGTCCAGCGCATACACGCCATAGCAGCGCGCCGGCTCGCTGCGCTTGAGATGCCGCGAGGTGATCACGTCCACCGCCATCCAGCGCTCGCGCAGCGTGATGTTGGGGTTTTCCTTGGCCCGGGCCAGCAAGGCGTCGTGGATGGCCTTGCCGGTGGCGTCGGCGGCATGTGCAATGCGCCGCACGGCATGCCCGCCCTCCCGCGTGAGGTGCAGGCCCAGCGGGCCGTCGGGGTCGGGCGAAAACGGCACGCCTGCGTCCACCAGCCACTGCACGGCACGCGCGCTGTGCTCGGCAATGTAACGGGCTGTGTGTTCGTCAACGATGCCGGCGCCCGCGTCCTGCGTGTCGCGCACGTGTGACTCGATGCTGTCGTCGCTGCCGAGCACGCCCACGATGCCACCCTGCGCCCAGGCGGTGGCGCTTTCGGTCAGCTCACGTTTGGCCAGCACCACCACGGGGCGCTGGCGCGCCAGTTCCAGCGCCACCGCCAGGCCCGCCAGCCCCGCGCCAATGACCACCACCGGGGCGTCAGGGGTTGTCGTGATCGGGCTTGGTGTCATGGGGGCCTTGTGTTGGCCACGCCGGTGCCGAAGTAGCAGGGTGTGGCGGTATTCACCTTGGGGTGGCAATCGCCGTGTGGCGGCATTGGCCGTGTGGCGGCATTGCATCGATTCTAAGGAGCAGCCCCACCCAGGAAGGATGCACCGCCACAGTGCCGCGCCTATGATCTTGCAACCACCATTGGAGAGCTCCCCGCATGACCCGCGCCCCTGATGGCTTTACCCGTCCCGAGCGTGCCCCTGCGTACAGCCGCGATGACCTCTCGGCGCCGCAGACCCAGATCGTGTCCGACCGTGATGCCTACCTGGGGCAGGGCCGCAATGACGTGGGCCGCCGCATCGCCGACGACCAGGTCGAGCTCTTTGTGGCCGGTGAAGTGGCGCAAAGCCTGCAGCAAGAGTTTGCTCAGCATCTGCCCGAGTTCATTGCCCTGCATGACATCGGCACCAGCGCGTCGCTGCGTTTGCTGGGCAGCCTGGCCAACGCGGCAGGGGCGCGTGTGCAGCGCCTTTCAGTGCGGCGCCAGGGCCACGGCGTGGCGCTGGCTGTGCTGCAGTTTGTAGAGGTGCCGCTGGCCGACGGGACGCCGGTGCGCGTGTACTCCACCGACGTCAACGCCGACGGCCCGGCGCGTGCCCACCTGGCACGCGTGCTGCTGGCCTTCAGCCGGCTGGGCGTGCTGATGGTGGGTGAATTGCCCCACAACGCGCTGGCGGCGCAGCTCAAGCCCCTGCATGAAGCGCTGATCCGTGGCCCCTGGCCGAACCGGGACTTGTTGATGGTGCCATTGGGGTCGGGCACGGCACTGGCGGCGCAGGCGGCACAGTTGGCCCAGCAAAGTGCAGTGGGCGTGAACGTGACGCCGCACGCCGCCAAGCCCAAACACGTGTGGACCTTTATTGGCGGCGCCTGGAACCGCCTGCACGGCATGCCCGGCGGTGAACGCGCCCTGCCCACCGAACTGGCCCGTGCGGTGCCCAAGCCGCGCATTCCGTCCACCGAGGCCACCACCCAGCCCATGGACCTGCAGCCGCTGTCACCAGCGGCAACGCAGGGCGCCAAACCGGCGGCCGCGCTGCCGACGCTGGCCATGCCTGCCATGGCCAGCAGCACACCCATGCCGGTGCCGGGTGGCACGCGGTGGCAGGCCTTTGTGGACCGCTGCATGGTCATCAAGGGCAGCGTAAGCTGCTGCGTGTTTGACATGCATTCCATGCAGCCGCTCGCATCGGCCGGTGGCCCCCCTGCGGCCGAGCGTCTGGCGCAGCAGGGCGCGGCGCTGCTCGCTGCCATGAACGACGCGTCGCGCAGCCTGGGCCTGGGCCCGGCGCGGGCCGAGGCCGCCATCACCACATCGGGCCACCACCTGCTGCTGCGGCCGGTGCTTGGACACCCCGGCGTGGCCGTGCACCTGGTGCTGCTGTCCAGCGCGGGCAACCTGACGCTGGCGCGCATGCAGCTCGAGCGCATCGAGCCACCGCAGTAAGCCTGCAAAGCCGGTCCGGGGCACCTGGCCATCAAGCTGGCGCGCCATGAAAACGGCCCGGGCCTGCCAGAGCAGACACCGGGCCGTTGAGGCAGCCGACTGCGCCGGGCCGCGCCCGGCAACGCGCAAAGCCTAGAAGCTGTAACCCAGGCTGATGGAAATTTGCGGAATGGCGCGAACCTTGCCCACGCCGTCACGCAACTCCGCCAGCTCCTTGTCGATGTTGGCCTGGATGTCGGGCTGGTTGGCCAGCGCGCCACGCGGCGTGGCGGTCACAGTGGCCTTGCCGACGGCTGCACCCAGGTCAAACGAGAAGCGAAAACCACTGTCCATCTGGTGGCCCCAGCCGATGCCGACATAGGGCGTGGTCTTGGGGAAGGTGACGGCCACGTTCAGACCGTCTGCCGCGGTGGTGGTGTAGGTGCGGTCCCCGATGCTCAGCGTGCCGCCCGCACCTGACGCGTCCAGCGAGATGTCGTACTTGTTGAACGCCGCACCCACCGTAAAGCGGAAGCTGCCGGCAAACGGGAACAAGTCGGCCAACAGCGCGCCGCGGTTGAGCTTGACCTTGCCGTTGTACTTGATGCCGTCTTCATCAAAGACTTTCTCGCGCTGGCCCAGCGTCATGAAGTCGGCACGGATGCCAAACAGCGGCCCGATGGGCTGGGCAAAACCCAGGCCGATGCCCGGCACGCCCATGGGCACATACAACTCGGCAGCGTGGGCCGGGGCGACCAGGGCAGCGGGCAGCGCAACGGCGGCGCAGGCCAGGAGGCGTGAAGTGCGGCGGTGGAGGGTCATGTCAGGTCCTTGCGGTTTGAAGCGGCCGGGCTGGCCGGGTCTGGCAAGCATATCGGCGTGGCGAGGGCGCGCATCCACTGTGCAGCGCACTCGCCACAGCTTCAAACGTGCATCAATGCACAACCCGTGAAAAGGCAAAGTCGCCGTTGTCCACGTCCACCGGAATCACCGACTTGGGCCCGAACTTGCCCTGCAAGATGAGCTTGCTCACCGGGTTCTCTATGCGCTGCTGTATGGCCCGCTTCAGCGGGCGGGCACCAAACACCGGGTCAAAACCGATCTTGGCCAATTCAGCCAACGCGGCTGGCGACACTTCAAGCTTCATCTCCAGCTTTTCAAGCCGCGACTCGAGCAGCTTGAGCTGGATGCGGGCGATGCTCTCGATGTGCTTCTGGTCCAGTGCGTGGAAGACCACCGTCTCGTCAATGCGGTTCAGGAACTCGGGCCTGAAGTGCGCCTTGACCTCAGCCCACACCGCGTCGCGGATGTCAGCCGTGGGCTGGCCGCTCATCTGCATGATCATCTGCGAACCCAGGTTGCTGGTCATGACGATGACGGTGTTCTTGAAGTCCACCGTGCGGCCCTGGCCGTCGGTCAGGCGGCCGTCGTCCAGCACCTGCAGCAGCACGTTGAAGACGTCGGGGTGGGCCTTTTCCACCTCGTCCAGCAGCAGCACGCTGTAGGGCCGGCGGCGCACGGCCTCGGTCAGCGCACCACCTTCGTCGTAGCCCACGTAGCCCGGCGGCGCGCCGATCAAGCGGCTGACACTGTGCTTTTCCATGTACTCGCTCATGTCGACGCGAATCATGTGGTCTTCGCTGTCAAACAAAAACCCGGCCAGTGCCTTGCACAACTCGGTCTTGCCCACGCCCGTGGGGCCCAGGAACAAGAAGCTGCCCAGCGGGCGGTTGGGGTCTGACAAGCCCGCACGGCTGCGCCGTATGGCGTCGGCCACGGCGGTGATGGCCTCGTCCTGGCCCACCACACGTTCATGCAGCTTGGTTTCCATCTGCAGCAGCTTGTCGCGTTCGCCCTGCATCAGCTTGCTCACCGGGATGCCGGTGGCGCGGCTCACCACCTCGGCGATTTCTTCAGCGCCCACCATGGTGCGCAGCAGCTGTGGGCGGTCACCCGGCTTGGCGTTCTTGGCCTTGCCGGTTTCCTTGGCCTGGGCGGCATTGAGCTTTTTTTCCAACTCAGGCAGGCGGCCGTAGCGCAACTCGGCCACGGCGTTGAAGTCGCCCGTGCGCGTGAGTTCCTCAATCTGGAACTTGATGCGTTCGATTTCTTCCTTGACGTTGGCCGAGCCTTGCGCGGCGGCCTTCTCTGCCTTCCAGATCTCTTCAAGATCGTTCAGGTCACGTTGCAGTTTGAGGATCTCGTCTTCGATCAGGTCAAAGCGCTTGATGGACGCTTCGTCCTTCTCCTTGCGCACGGCTTCGCGCTCTATCTTCAACTGGATAAGCCGGCGGTCCAGCTTGTCCATGGCTTCGGGCTTGGAGTCGATCTC
>CAZUKT010000410.1:0-4561 GCA_964620975.1 uncultured Rubrivivax sp.
CCGCGCAGCGCCACGGCACTGCAAGCAAGCAAGACACAGCACAGCACAGCACAGCGCGGCACCACCGCCGCCGCCGCCCTCACCTGCAGGCGTTGCCCACCGTGTAGTCAATCACCTTCAGCCTTCCGGCAATGATGTCGGCACGCGCCGCATCCACCGCGCGCTTCATCTCCGCCGAGACCAGGCGTGCGTTGTGTTCGTCCATCGCCACGTCCACGCCGCCTTCCTTCAAACCCAGTGCCGTGACACCCGGCACCACACCGTTGAAGGCCTGCAGCACCGCCAGGTCCACCCGCTTGACCATGCTGGTGAGCACGCTGCCTGGGTGCAGATGGTTCTGGTTGCTGTCCACACCAATGCTCAATTTGCCCGCGTCCTTGGCCGCTTGCATGATGCCCAGGCCCGTGGTGCCAGCGGCGGCAAACACCACGTCCACGCCCTGCGCAATCTGTGCCTTGGTGAGTTCAGCGCCGCGCGCCGGGTCGGTCCAGGCAGCCGGTGTGCTGCCGGTCATGGACGAGATGACTTCCACCTTGGGCACGGCATAACGCGCGCCCTGTTCGTAACCACACAAGAACTTGCGCACCAGCGGGATGTCCATGCCACCCACAAAACCCACCTTGCCGGTCTTGCTGGCCAGCGCGGCCATCATGCCCACGAGGAAGCTGCCTTCTTGTTCGCGGTAGACAAAACTCTGCACGTTGGGCAGGGCCACCACCATGTCGATGATGGCAAAACGCAGCTTGGGGACTTCTTTGGCCACCGCCTCTATGGCACTGGCCTGGGGGAAGCCGATGCCTACGATGGGATTGGCGCCGCGCGTGGCAAAACGCCGCGCAGCCTGTTCGCGCTGCGCGGCGTTTTGAACTTCAAATTCAAGGTAGGGCTTGCCGGTTTGGTGCTTCCACAACTCGGCGCCCTGGTAGGCGGCCTGGTTGAAGGAGCGGTCAAACTTGCCGCCCAGTTCAAAGATGACGGCGGGCTGCGCCAGCACAGCTCCACTGACCAGCGACAAAGCCATCGAGCAGACGCCGCGGAACCGGCTCCGCCGGGCCGCTGGGGTCGCCCCCCCGGGGGGGAGGCGGCCGCAGGCCGCTTCGGGGGGGGTCAGAAGTTCGCCTTGAACGACGCGCCAAAGGTGCGCGGCTCGTTGATGAAGCCGGTGAGGTTGTTGAAGTCAATGCCGCCCACCACACGCACCTGGTTGGTGATGTTGCGCACAAAGGCGGCTGCTTCGTACTTGCCGCTACCAAAGCTGTAGCCCACGCGCACACCGCCTTCGGTCAGTGCCTTGCCGGTGTATTCAGCCGACTCGTACAGGAAGAAGTTGATCTTGCTGCGGTAGAACCAGTCGGTCAGCACAAACATCTCGCCGCCGGCCACCGGCATGGCGTAGCGCGCGCTGAAGTTCAGCGTCAGCTTGGGGGCCTGTGGCAGGGGGTTGCCGTTGATGGACACCGTGGGCGCAAACTTGCCAATGCTCGGGTCTATGGGGCGCACCACCGGGTCCAGCACCGTGCAGCCGCTGCCGCAAGCGTCCACCGCCAGGCCGGCGTCCTGGATCTTGGTCTTGTTGATGCTGCCGCCCAGGGTGAAGAGCAGGCTGTCGGTGGCCAGCACCTGCAGGTCAAATTCAGCGCCATTGCCGGTGGTCTTGGCCGCGTTGATGAGCTGGTTGAAGTTGGCCGCGCCGCCCACGGCCGTGAGCTGCTGGTCCTTGATGGTGTAGCTGAAGACGCTGAACGAGGTGCGTGCACGGCGGTTGAAGAGGTCGGCCTTGACGCCTGCTTCATACGAGGTGACCTTCTCGCTCTTGGCCACACTCAGCGTGTCGCCAAACAACAGCCGGCCCTGGATGGACGGTGCGCGGAAGCCCGTGGCCACGCGGCCGTATACGTTTACCGCATCGGCCACCGCATAGGTGGCGCTGAAGTCACCGCTGGTGTTGGTGGCGCTGGTGTGCGCGGTGCGGCGGCCGATGAAAGTGGGGCTGAAGGGCGGCGCCTGGATGCGGTCGGCCACAAAGTCTTTGGTGTCCTTGGTGTAGCGCAGGCCACCGCGCAGCTTGAGCTTGTCGCTGACGGCCAGGTTGACGCTGCCAAACGCGGCGTAGGCGGTGTTGTCTTGCTGCTGCGTGGCGTAGCCGTTTTGCACGCCGCCACCCAGGCTGCTGTAGTTGATGCTGTCGATGTTGAGCTGCTCGTCAAAGTAGTACACACCGGCCAGCCACTGCAGCGCGCCATTGCCCGTGCTTTCAAGGCGGAATTCCTGCGTCAGCTGGTGGTGCTTGGGCAGGCCGTCGGCAGATTCGGCGTCAAACGGGATGAAACCCGGGCCGTAGTTGCCGGCACCCAGAAAGCTGGCACCAAAGCCGCCGTCAATGTCGCCCCGGCTGAAGGAATCAACCGTCTCGTAGCCAGTGATGGAGCTCAGCGCCATGCCACCCATGTCATAGCGCACCCGCACGCTGCCACCGGTGTTGGTCACGGCCTGGCTGTTGACACCGTCGTAGGACACCTTGGCCGGGTCGAAGCCCGCCACCAGGTTGTTGCTGCCGGCCTGGATGATGTTGGCGCGGAACAGGCGCGCCGAGCCCTTCAGGTCGCGCGTGTGCACGCCCATCAGCACGCTCAGGTTCTTCATGGGGGCCACCAGCAGTTGCACACGGGCGGCGTTGTCGTGGTAACCCTCCAGCTCTTGCGTGGGCCCGGCGTCGTGGGTGTTGTCGACCCAGTCACCGCGGTTTTGCGATTGCAAGGACACACGCAGCGCTGCGGTTTCGCCCAGTGGCACGTTGACCGCACCTTCGGCGTTGAACATGCTGTAGCGGCCCACTGAAAGAGTGCCGTAGCCTTCAAACTTCTTGCCGGGTTTGGCCGATTCAAACTTGACGACACCGGCCGGTGAATTGCGGCCAAACAGCGTGCCCTGCGGGCCACGCAACACCTCGATGCGCTCCAGGTCAAAGATGGGGAAGCCCTTGAGGATGGGGTTTTCTTGCACCACGTCGTCAAACACAAGACTCACCGGCTGGCTGGCGTTGAGGTCAAAGTCGGTGTTGCCGATGCCCCGGATGTAGAAGCGCGGAAACGCACGGCCAAAGCTGGATTCAATGTTCAGGCTGGGCACACGCCCAGCCAGCATGCGGATGTCCTGCCCGCCAGAGTTGATGACTTCCAGCATCTCGCCTTGCAGCGCGGTGACGGAACTGGGCACGTCGCGGATGTTTTCCAGCCGGCGCTCGGCCGTGACCTGCACGGTCTGCAACTGGCCGGCCGCAGCGCTTTGCGCCCAGGCACCACTTTGCAGCGCGGCCAGCACGGCGGCGGCTACGGCGTGGTGCATGGCCGGCAGGCGGCGGCGATGGGCTTGGGTAGAAGGCAGTGACATGCAAACTCCTGGCTGGTGTGGGTAAGGTGCCGGTTGTGGGCGGCCGTGCCAGGGGCACCGCAAGCGGCATGCCCGGCCTGGCGCCCGGTAGCATCGGATGATGACGGCCGACACCGGGCGTTTCATGACAACCCAATGTCGCCGGCCCCGGCTTGATGCAGCCACACAACACCCACCATGCTCAGCCCCGACCAAATTCAGCACTGGCAGCAAAACGGCTACCTCGTCCTGCCGGCCTTCAAGACCGCGGCTGAAACCGAAGCCGCCAAAGCGCGTGCCCACGCCATCGTGCAGGCCTTTGAACCCGGCACCCACAGCAGCCGGTTTTCTACCCGCGACCGCAGCCTGCTGGCCGACGCCGCGCTGCTGGATTCGGCCCACGCCGTGCACTGCTTCTTTGAAGAAGAAGCGCTGGACGACCACGGCGCCCTGCGTGTGCCCAAGGCGCAGTCCATCAACAAGATCGGGCATGCCCTGCACACGCTGGACCCGGTGTTCAAGGCCTTCTCACGGGGGCGCACGCTGGCCGACTTGGCCATTGACCTGGGCCTGACGCAGCCGCAGGTGTGGCAGAGCATGGTCATCTTCAAGCAGCCGCACATCGGGGGCGAAGTGGGCTGGCACCAGGACGCCAGCTTCTTTGTCACCGAGCCCGTCACCGTGACCACGTTCTGGTTTGCGCTGGAAGACGCCACGCTGGCCAACGGCTGCCTGTGGGTGCAGCCCGGCGGCCACCGCAGCCCGCTGCGCGAGCGCTACGTGTGCGAGCGCGGACAGCTGCGCATGGAGCCGCTGGACAGCACGCCCTGGCCCACCACGGCCAGTGCCTTGGCCGTGCCGGTGGCCGCCGGCACGCTGGTGTGTTTCCACGGCCTCTTGCCGCACTACAGCGCACCCAACCGCAGCACGCGCTCGCGCCTGGCCTACACGCTGCATGTCACCGACGGCGGCGCGGCCTACTCACCCCTGAACTGGCTGCAGGCCCACAAGACGGCGCCGGTGGCCGGGCTGGCCTGACGCACCGGTGTGCTGCCGCTGTCTGCAAGCGCCTGCGGCAGGCCTTGCCTGGCGTAAGGCGTGCGGGGCCCGATACTCGCGCCCATGCCTGAAATTGCCGCCCTGCTGCTGGCCGACATCGTGGACAGCGCCGCCCTGGCGCAGCGCCTGGGTG
>CAZUKT010000411.1:0-1477 GCA_964620975.1 uncultured Rubrivivax sp.
GGGGATGTTGGCGTAGTAGCGCGCGTCCAGCGCGGCCGTCACACGGCGTATGGCGCCGCCCTTGCCGGCGCCGTCGTTGCCCTCAAACACCGCCACCACCGACAGCTTCTTGAAGCGCGGGTCACGTGCGGCCCGGTTCAGGCGGCCCTGCCACAGCGCCAGCGCGCGCTCGTAGGCGGGCTTGCCCAGCGGCTGGTCCAACTGCAGCGCTGTCAGCACGTTGAGCCGGTCGCTTTGCGCCGGCAGGGGCGGTGTCTTGTCGGGCGCGGCCTGCGCAGGCTTGGCGTCCAGCCGCTCGCGCAGGGCCGCCAGCAGGTGGCGGCCCACGGTCAGCGCACGGAAGTTTGGGTCGGCGGCCGGCACCACGATCCACGGCGCCTGGGCGGTGGAAGTCTGGCGCAAGAAGGGTTCACAGACTTCGACAAAACGGTCGTAGAGCTTGAAGTAGGCCCACTCGGTTTCCGTGGCACGCCAACGTGTCTTGGGGTCTTTTTCAAGCGCCTTCAGGCGGGTGCGCTGCTGGTCCTTGGACAGGTGGAACCAGTACTTCAGCAGCAGCACGCCTTCGTCGCACAGCATCTGCTCCAGGCGCTGGACCTCGGCCGTGGCGTTGGCAAAGTCGCCCTCGGCAATGTCACCCAGCACACGCTGCACGATGGGCAGCGTGTGCCAGGCGCCAAAGAAGATGCCGATCTGGCCCTTGGGCGGCAGCGCACGCCAGAAGCGCCAGTGCGTGGGGCGCTCGGCCTCTTCGTCAGAAGGCGGGCCGAAGGCGGTGGTCTGGATGTGGCGCGGGTCCATCCACTCGTTGAGCAGATTCACGGTCTCGCCCTTGCCCGCGCCTTCAACGCCGGCGATCAGGATCAACACCGGGAAGCGGCCGTTGAGCTTGAGGTCGTATTGCGCGTCCAGCAGCGAGGCGCGCAACTGCGCCTGTTCACGTTGGTAGGCCGCCTTGGGCACCGCGTGCCGCAGGTTTGCAGATTCGAACATGAGGGTTCCCATCTGGCACGCGGGCCGGGCCATGCGCTGTTCACCATGCGCCATTCACCCTGCGCCAAGGCAATGCTGGCGCCTGCGCCCGCGCCGCGCATTGGCCCAGGTCAAGGCCGGCGGCCCTGGGGGCGCCAGAATGAACCACGGCAACGGAGATTCCCATGGACAACGCAGTCCTGTTTGCTGACGTGGCCGGCAGCACGGCTCTTTACGAGGTGCTGGGCGACGAGCGCGCCTTTGGCTTGGTGGAAAACTGCCTGCAGCTCATGTCCACCTGCACCACCGAGGCGCAAGGCCGCGTCGTGAAGACGATTGGCGACGCGGTGCTGTCAGTGTTTGCCAGTGCCGACGCCGCAGCAGCCGCCGCCGTGGCCATGCAGCGCCGGGTGGACGAACTGGGCCCCACCGTGGGCGTGCGCCTGGGGCTGCGCATCGGCTTTCACTTTGGCGCGGTGGTGGTGCGCGACAACGACGTCTTTGG
>CAZUKT010000411.1:1487-3223 GCA_964620975.1 uncultured Rubrivivax sp.
CGCCTGTGCGACCTGGCGTCCAAGGGCCAGGTGGTGACCGACCGCGACACCGCCACGCGGTTGGTGGGCCCCAGCGCGGGTGACCTGCGCAAGCTCTTTTCGATTCCCGTGAAGGGCAAGGCGCAAGAGGTGGAACTGGTCGAGATCGCCTGGCAGTCGGCCGCCGAAGGCAAGACGCTCATCTTGGGCGCGCGCGCCACGGCGGCGGCCGGCCGTGCGCGGCTGCAGTTGACACTGGGCGGCACGCACATCGAGATGGGCCCGCAGCGCCGCAAGGTGACCTTCGGGCGCGATCTTGAGACCGACTTCGCCGTGCGCGACCCCAGCGTGTCGCGCGCCCACGGCATGATCGAACGCCGGCGTGAACGTTTTGTGCTGGTGGACCACAGCTCCAACGGCAGCTACGTCACGTTTGAGGACAAGCCCGAGATGGTGGTCCACCACGAAGAACTGACGCTCGTGGGCCACGGCTGGATCGCCTTTGGCGAGCCCCGCGCCGAGGCGGCCCAGGTGCTGGAGTTTTGCTGCGTGGAGACCGCGCTGCCGTAGCTGAGCTTGCGTGCCGGGCATGGGCCGGCCCGGCGCAAGCCAAACCCCTGGCCACCAGACCCGCGCTACTTGACGCGCCAGGGCGTGCGCATCAGCGGCATCAGTGTCGACACCGGCGTCACGCTGGCATCAAAGGGGTGGCTCAGCAGGCCGCCCGCACCCGAGACGATCTTCCACACGTACTTGCGCGTTTCGGCATAGGGCGGCACGCCCAGGTAACGCTCTACCGCCGCCTCACCGGCGTTGTAGGCGGCGGCCACCAGCACCACGTCACCTTGGAACCTCGCCATCAGCCAACGCAGATAGGCCATGCCGCCGCGCACGTTTTGCGCCGGGTCCAGCGCGTTGCGCACACCAAAGCGCGTGGCCGTTTCCGGGATCAACTGCATCAGGCCCTGCGCGTTTTTGGGTGACACGGCCGCAGCGTCGAAATTGCTCTCGGTGGCGATGAAGGCCAGCACCAGATAGGGCTCCAGTTGGTAGTCGGGCGCCACCAGGTTGACAAAGCGCACCAGCGCGTCGGGCGCGTTGCGTGGCGGTGGTGGTGGCGGCCGGGTCATGCCGGCACTGGCACCGGGGCGCTGCGTCATGTGCGGTGGCGCCGCTGCAGCGGTGCGCGGCGGCACGGCGGCGGCTTCGGCGGCGGCGATCATGGCCTTGTCTTCTTCGGGTGGGCGCAGGCAGGCCGGCGGTGCGCCACGCGGTGGGCCCATGCGCGCCAGGATGTTGCGCGCCTGCGCCATGCCCTGTTCGGCGGCAGCGGCAAACAGGTGTGCAGCCTGGGCTTCGTCGCGCTCGATGCCGCGTGAATTGGTCAGCATCCAGGCCAGGCTGTATTGCGATTCGGCGTCGCCGTGGCGTGCGGCGCGGCAGTACAGCTCGGCGGCGCGCACGGGGTCACGCGGCGAGCCGTTGTCGCCGTACTCCAGCGCCTTGGCCTCTTGCCGCCAGCGTTCTACCTGCGCCGGCACCACGGGGCCGCGCTCCAGCGGTGGGCCGCTGGGGCGCGGCAGGCCGTCCAGCGTCAGCACGCTGGCCTGGGCCCATGCCGCTTCCGGGCTGCCCGGCCCCAGCACCAGCGCCAGCAGCCCGGCCGTGGCCAGCAGGGCACGCCCCCGGCGTGCGCAACGCGTGGGTGAGCGTGTGTGGGTGCGCGCAGGTGCGCTGGCACGTGCTTTGGCAAGCAA
>CAZUKT010000411.1:3323-4523 GCA_964620975.1 uncultured Rubrivivax sp.
TGGGTGAGCGTGTGTGGGTGCGCGCAGGTGCGCTGGCACGTGCTTTGGCAAGCAAACCACCAAGCAAGCCGCAAAACCAGCCAGGCAGCGGGCCGGCAAGCCAGCCAGCCAGCGCGGGTTGAAGAGGTGAGGGTGCCGTTGTCGTCATAGGGCGCAAGGTCTATCACAAACCGGCGTCCGGCCGCCCAAGCCCCTGGCGCCAGTTGGCCGCCGGTTGGGTGCCGATGGCTCGCCGTTTGCTCGTCGGTCCATGCCATCGCGCTGCGTTTGGCGCCGCGCCCGCTTCGTTTCGCGGCGCGCATTGGCAAGCCGTCGCGGCGCTGCTGCAGCGTGGGCGGTGCCGGCCTAAGGTTCACCCCATCGTCAACCCCCCCACCGCCCACGCCATGAAAACCTTGTTCGCCACCCGCCGTGCCCAGATCCTGGGTGTGTTCAGCCTGGCCACCCTGTTGGCCTTGCAACCCGCCTGGGCCGCGCCCGAAGCCGCCTTCGAGGCCGCGTACCAGGTCTTTGCCCGTGCGTCCGGCGGGGATACGGCGGCCGTGGACAAGGCGGCCGATGCCTTTGAGGCCCTGCTCAAGGCCGAGCCCGCCCACCCCGTGCTGATGGCCTACGCCGGCGCCAGCACGGCCCTGAAGGCCACCACCACCCTGCTGCCGTGGAAGAAGATGGGTTTTGCCGAAGACGGCATGGCGCTCATCGACAAGTCCATCGCCCTGCTCACGCCGGCGCATGACGCCCCTTTGCAGCACGGCACACCCGGCGCGCTGGAGGTGAAGTTCATCGCCGCCAACACCTTCTTGGCGGTGCCGGGTTTCATGAACCGCAGCGCGCGCGGCGCCAAGCTGCTGGGCGACGTGCTGGCCAGCCCGCTGCTGGCCGCGTCGCCGCTGCCCTTCCGGGGCCAGGTGTGGATGCGCGCAGCCAAACTGGCGCAGGCCGACAACCGCCCCGCCGACGCCCGCCGCTGGCTCGACGAAGTGGTCAGGAGTGGTGCCCCCCAGGCCGCATCGGCCAAGGCCAGCCTGCAGGGGCTGGGCTCGTGAACACCACCCAACGGCCTGTGGTGGAACTCATGGGTCTATGCGGGCCAAAGCCTGGTTATCCCCGGACAATCTGCCGGCACGCCGGCAACTTCAGGCGGCGGCACGTACACCGTGGTCCCCGGCGATACGCTCTACAGCATTGCCGCTAAATTCG
>CAZUKT010000412.1:0-4521 GCA_964620975.1 uncultured Rubrivivax sp.
CACGGGCCGTGTGCTGGAGCACTGGCACACCGGCAGCATGACGCGCCGCGTGCCCGAACTGCACCGCGCGCAACCCAGCGCCGTGATGTACATGCACGCCGCCGACGCCAGCAAGCGTGGCCTCAAGCGCAACGACCTGGCGTGGATCGAATCGCGACGTGGCAAGGTGCAGGTGGTGGTGGACACCAAGGGCCGCAACAAGGTGCCCAAGGGCACGGTGTCGGTGGCCTTCTTTGACGAGAACATCCTCATCAACAAGCTGGTGCTCGACGCGCTGGACCCGATCTCGCGCGAGCCTGATTTCAAGAAGTGCGCGGCCAAGGTCTACAAAGCTTGACGGGCTGACGACACCTGGCACCAAGCCCCATGGCCATAGACCGCAGACGCTTCATGGGCCGGGCCGCACAAGGCACGGCGGCTGCGGCATGTGGCGGCCTGGCGTGGTACGCGCTGCTCACCCAGCAAGCCCACGCCACGGTGCCTCTGCGCCCACCCGGTGCGGGCACAGCGGCCGACTTTGCGGCGCTGTGCATCAAGTGCGGGCAGTGTGTGCAGGCCTGCCCCTATCTGTCGGTCAAGCTCATCAAGGCCACCGAACCGGGGCTGGCGGGCACGCCCACCATCGTGCCGCGTGAGGCGCCTTGTGTGATGTGCGAGCCCATGCACTGCGTCAAGGCCTGCCCCACCGGCGCGCTGGACCCAACGCTGCCCAGCATCACCCAGGCCCGCATGGGGCTGGCCGTGATCGACCCCGAACACTGCCTGAGCTGGCAAGGCCTGCGCTGCGAGGTGTGTTTCAGGGTCTGCCCGGTGCAAGGCCAGGCCATCACCATCAGCACGCAGCAGCGGCAGATCAGCAAACACGCGATGTTTGTGCCGGTGATCAATTCCGACCACTGCACCGGCTGCGGCCTGTGTGAAAAGAAGTGCCCCACCGAAGTGGCCGCCATCCGCGTGCTCGACCCGGCCAGCGTGCAAGGCAAGATAGGCGCGCACTACCGGCTGGGCTGGAAACATGGCGTGGCCATCCCCGCAACCGGCGATGCGGGCGCCGTGCCAGACCCTTCAGCCCAGTCAGCCCGGTCAGCCGCTGGCGTGCCTGCCGCACCATCCGCCCAGCCAACCCAGTCGGCCGCATTGCCCTCCCCTGCGCGCGCGCCGGCGTCGGCCCCGGCCGGTGGTCTGGACTACTTCAACCGCAGCAGCCCCCCATGAATGCTGCCCCCAAGCCCCGCGCTGCCCATGCGCCGGCACGCGGCTCGGTGCGGCACTTTGTGCTGCCGCCCACGCTGCGCGGCAGGCTGTGGGCCTGGCGCTTTGGCATCGCGCGGCGCCTGGTGCAAGGGGCCGTGCTGCTGCTGTTTTTTGGCACCCTGCACTGGGGCTTCAAGCTGCTGGGCCAGCCGCTGCTGGCAGGCAACCTGTCGGCGGCGTCGCTGGCCGGCACGGTGCCGCTGGCCGACCCGTTTGCGGTGCTGCAAGCGCTGGCCGCACGCCACCCCATGGCCGCCGAGGCATTGCTGGGTGCCGGCATCACCACCGCGCTGTACGCCCTGTTGGGCGGCCGTGTGTTCTGCGCCTGGGTGTGCCCCATGAACATGGTCACCGACGCGGCCGCGTGGTCACGTGAACAACTGGGCCTGGCCACCACGCGCGACCTGGTGAGCATCCCGCCGCGCACGCGATACGGCGTGCTGGGCCTGTCGCTGGCGGTGTCGGCGGCGGCAGGCCTGGCGGCCTTTGAAGCCTTCAGCCCCATTGCCATGCTGCACCGCGAGCTGATCTACGGCGCCGGCATGGGCCTCAGTGCGGCTGCCGGAATTTTTTTGCTCGACACCTTTGTGCTGCGCCGGGGCTGGTGCGGCCACCTGTGCCCGCTGGGCGCCTTCTGGGCGCTGGTGGGCAGCGTGCCGGGCCTGGGCCAGCTGAAGGTGGTCTTTGACGACAGCACCTGCACGCACTGCGGCGACTGCGTCAAGGCCTGCCCCGAGCCCCGCGTGCTGCACTTTGCCGACCTGGCGCAGAGCGGTTGCGTGGCCTCGGGCGAATGCACCAGTTGCGGCCGCTGCGTGGCCGTGTGCCCTGAATCGAGTTTGAAGTTTGACCTGCGCGTGCGCATCCACCCTGCAGCCCTGCAGGCGGGTGCGGCCGCCCCACCTGTTTCCGGAGGAACCCCATGAAGCGTTCTGCAAACCTGTTGATGGCGGCCTGCACCGTGGCATTGGCATCGGCCATGGCATCGGCGCTGTCTGGCTGTGCCGCCCTGGCCATTGAAGACAGCCAGGTCAGCCTGCGCAAGACCAGCGTGTTTGACGTGGTCACGCCCGCACCCTTTGGCTTTGACGGGCCTGGCGCCGCGCAGACCATCGCGCCCCTGCCGGGCTCGGGCATGCCGCCCATGATCAGCCACGCCGTGGATGAACACCTGCCGCTCACCGCCAAGAGCAACGAGTGCCTGGAATGCCACGACAAGCCACAGAACATCGGCAAGCCCGTGCCCACGGGCAAGGCGCGGCCGGCGTCCATGAGCCACTACACACAGCCCGGCACACCGGTGCTGATGCGGGCCCAGTACAACTGCATGTCGTGCCACGCACCGCAGTCTGACGTGGCGCCCCTGGTGCACAACCTGTCGCGCTGAAACGCGGCGCTGCCCGGGCCGCCGCTGCGGCCACCATGGCAAACCAGGCCCGGCGCCTGCGCCGGTGCGCAGGTGCGCAGGTTCGCCTTTGCGGGCCGTTGTGCCCAACACCACGCCGCATGCGGCAAACAAAAACGCCACTCCGGCACGGCGCCACGCGGCGCCTGCCCGCGTGGCGCGCAATCTGCGGCGCGCTTGATCTTGCACAAGCCGGCGGCCAACCCTGCCGCCGAAGAATCAAGGCCAAGAAAACAAGACAACGCTGAGGCTTCCATGTCCACCGCCAAGATCCGCGCCGCGCGCCCCGCCAGACCGGCTGCGCCGCCCATGCCCAGCTTTGAAACGCTGGACCACACACACCGCCAGATGCTGCAGTCACTGGACGAGTTGGCCCGCCTCATCAACATCGTTGGCCAGCCCGGCCAAGACAGGGCGGCCGCCACCCTGGCCGCCCACTTGTGCAGCTTCTTCAATGACACGGCACGCGGCCATCACGAGGCCGAAGAAACCTTCGTCTTTCCCAATCTCATCCAGGACCACAACCCCACCCTGCTGGCGCACGTGCGGCGCCTGCAAGAAGACCACATGTGGCTTGAAGAAGACTGGCTCGAACTTGAACCCCACCTGCAGGCCGTGGCACGCGGCTACGTAGGCGAACACCCTGAATTCCTGCGCGCCACGCTGCCCGAATTTGCGGCCGCATGCCGTGAGCACATTGCGCTGGAAGAGACCCTGGTCTACCCCGAAGCGCGCCGCCGCCAGGCGGCGCTGGCCACGGCGCCGGCTGCCTGAGCTTCGCGCAGCCCGCCCTCAGGACTCTGAGCCGCGCCGCCTGCGCATCACGCTCGCGGAAACGGCCGCCAAGCCCAAGCCCATCATCAACCAGGTACTTGCCTCGGGCACCGAGGTGATGTTGTAGGTGATGTCCTGCAGGTTCGTCCACTGGCCGTCAAACGGCCCCGTCGGCGAAGAGTTGAAGGTCCACCGCACCTGATGGTTGCCTGCAGACAGGCCCTCCATCGCGATCAGGTAGCCGTCGGCGATGGCTGGGTAGATGCCAGGGGGCCAGCCGCCCAGGTTGTCCTGCGTGACACTCAGCGGAAACAACGGCGATGAGTTGCGCAGCTGGACCAGCGACGAATAGCCGGCCGGCAGCAAGGCCGGCGCACCGTCGACCGTGATCGACATGCTGTTGACGTTGCCCAGCACATTGCTTCCAATTGCACGCAGATCGGCTTCGGTCTCATCGGCATCGGGCCAGACGGTGACGACCTGAAGGTTCAGCATCAAGGTCTGGTCGGGACGCACCGTCACGTTGCGCACCAGGGGGTTTCCGTCGAACGAACCGGCCAGGAAGAAGTACTTGCCCTGGTCGCCGAGCGCGGAGTTGGCGCCAGTCTGGTCGAGAGCGGGGTTGATGGCTGCGGGGTACGAGAGCACCCATTGGCTGAACGCGGAAAGCAGGTAGCTCTGGCTGAAGCTCGCAACGGTGGCCGTCGGCGCGATGAGTTGCTGTGCGTGCAAATGCGAGCTGGCCAGCATCAGTAACGCCGCCGAGGCCGCCGGGGTCAGACGCCGTGCAAGGGCCAGTGCAACGCGGCGAGTGGGTGCTTGGGTCATGGGGACTCTCCTGAAGGTTGTGGCGGGCAGCGTGGGCCGCCTCGGGCTGCGGCGAATAGCCACCGCGACGCCACTGTCTCGCGCCACCGGCCAGGCGTCCTGAAAGCGCCTGAAACTTTGCTTAAACATGCAGGAGGCCTGGTGCGGCCGGCCTTTCCTGACCAGCAAGGACGGGTAGAAGCCATGCCGCCGTGCCCTCGGAACGCCGACCCGTGCCGGCGAAGGGTTGGCAGGCCGGATGAAGGATTCAGCGAGGCTTC
>CAZUKT010000413.1:0-4511 GCA_964620975.1 uncultured Rubrivivax sp.
CTTCTACCGCCAGTACTACCAGCCCGACAACGCCACGCTGGTGGTCACCGGTAAGTACGACGCCCCCAAGCTGCTGGGCTGGATAGCGCAGTACTTTGGCGTGCTGCCCAAGCCGCAGCGTGTGCTCAAGCCCAGCTACACGCTGGACGCGCCGCAAGACGGCGAGCGCCAGGCCACCGTGCGCCGCGTGGGCGGCACGCCGCTGGTGTACATGGCCTACCACGTGCCCCCGGCCGCCAGCCCTGACTTTGCGGCGCTGCAGATGCTGTCGCTGGTGCTGGGCGACACACCGGGCGGCCGCCTGCACAAGCGTCTGGTGGAAACGCGTGTGGCCGGCCAGACCTTTGCATCGGTCTGGGGCCTGGACGAACCGGGGCCATTTTTCATCGGCGCCGCGCTGGCGCCGGGGCAAGACGTGGACAAGGCCCGTGTGGCCATGTCCGCCATCGTGGACGCGCTGCCCAATGAGCCCGTGACAGCTGAAGAGCTCGAGCGCTCGCGCACCATGTGGCTCAACAACTGGGACCTGGGATTTACCGACCCCGAACGCGTGGGGGTGGCCCTGACAGACGCCATCTCGCAAGGCGACTGGCGCCTGTACTTCTTGCAACGCGACCGTGTGCGCAGCGTCACGCTGGCCGACGTCAACCGCGTGGGCGCCGAATGGCTGCGCAAGGACAACCGCACGGTGGGCATCTACCTGCCCACGGAAAAGCCCGAACGCGCCCCGCAAGCTGCCCGTGTGGACGTGCCCGCCCTGGTGGCCGGCTACAAGGGTGAAACCAGCGCCGCACAGGCCGAGGCCTTTGATCCCACACCGTCCAACCTGGACGCACGCACGCAAAACCTGCGCTCGGGGGGCCTGAAGGTGGCGCTGCTGCCCAAGGGCACACGCGGTGGCGTGGTGCATGCGCGGCTGACGCTGCGCTTTGGTGACGAGAAGAGCCTCTTCGGCCAGGAGACCGTGGCGTCGTTCACCGGCAGCCTCATCGACAAGGGCGGCGCGGGCATGACGCGCCAGCAGATTTCAGACGCGCTGGACAAGCTGCAGGCCCAGGTGGGCATCGGTGGCGGCGAGCAAACGGTGTCGGCCAACATCACCACCAAGCGCGAGCGGCTGCCGGCCGTGATTGAACTGGTGGGCAAGCTGCTGCGCGAGCCGGCCTTCCCGGCCGAGCCGCTGGAAGAAGCGCGCCGCCAGTGGCTCACCGGCATCGAGCGCCAGCGCAAGGAGCCTGATTCGCTGATCGCCAACATGGTGTCGCGCCACGGCAACCCGTATCCGCGCGGTGACCTGCGCCACGCCCAGACCTTTGACGAGATGGAGCAAGACGTGAAGGCCGTGACCACCGAGCAGGTGCGTGCCTTCCACAAGCGTTTCTACAGCGCGGCGCAGGGTGAATTCACCGCCGTGGGCGACATGGACGTGGCCGCCGTGCGCAAGGCGCTGGACGCTGCGCTGGGCAGCTGGCGCCAGCCGGCCGGCGGCGCGGGCAAGTTTGTGCGCGTGCCGCAGCCGCTGGTGGCTGCTGCGCCCTTGCGCATGGTGGCGCTGACGCCCGACAAGGCCAACGCCAACCTCAGTGGCCGCCTGTCGCTGCCGCTGTCTGACCGCCACGCCGACCACCCCGCGCTGATGCTGGCCAACTACATCTTCGGCACCAGCGGCAATTCACGCCTGTGGAAACGCATCCGTGAAAAAGACGGCCTGAGCTACGACGTGCGCAGCGTGCTGGACTGGAGCGCCATCGACGACAACACCAATTGGAACGTGAGCGCCATCTTTGCGCCCAGCAACCAGCCCAAGGTGGAAGCCGCCTTCAACGAAGAGCTGGCGCGGGCACTGAAAGACGGTTTTACGCAGGACGAACTGAACGAAGCGCGTGTGGGGCTGCTCAACTTCCGCCGCCTGGCGCGGGCGCAAGACGCGGCGGTGGCCGGTGGCCTGGTCAACAACCTGTATCTGCAACGCACCTTTGCCTTTGGCCAGCAGGTGGATGAAGCCATTGAAAGGCTGACGCTGGTGCAAGTGAACGAGACCTGGCGCAAATACATCACCCCGCAGCGCCTTGTCATGGCCTGGGGGGGTGACTTCAAGGCACCCTGAACCAACAATCGCACCATGGCCGACGACCCCCGCGAACGCGCTGAACAGCGCACCCTGCTGATGCCCCGGCGTGACCAGGGCAGCGAGCTCAAGCCCGGCCACAAGCTGCAAGAATTTGTAGTGGAACGGCCCTTGGGCGTGGGCGGCTACAGCATCGTCTACCTGGCGCGTGACACCCGGCTTGACCGCCGCGTGGCACTGAAGGAATACCTGCCCGCCACGCTGGCCATGCGGCTGTCCACCAATGAAGTCATGCCGCGCCTGCCGCGCTTTCAGGAGTTCTTTGACCGTGGCCTGAAGAGCTTCATGGCCGAGGCCCGCTTGCTGGGTTCGTTTGACCACCCGGGCCTGGTCAAGGTGTACCGCTTCTGGGCCGAGGCCGGCACCGCCTACATGGTGATGCCCTACTACGAAGGCATCACGCTCAAGACCTGGCTGGCTGACCTGGGCACGCCGCCCAGCGAAAAGTGGCTGCGCCAGTTCATGGCGCCGCTGATGGAAGCGCTGGGCTCGCTGCACGCCCAGCACTGCTTTCACCGCGACATCGCGCCCGACAACATCCTGATGCTTTACGACCGGTCTGCCACCGGCAAGGGCGGCAACTTTCTGGAGCAAAAGCCCCGCCCGGTGCTGCTGGACTTTGGCGCGGCGCGGCGCGTCATTGGCGACGCCACACAAAACCTCACCGCCATCCTGAAGAGCGGTTATTCGCCGGTGGAGCAATACGAAGGCGAAGAATCCATGCGCCAGGGCGCCTGGACCGACGTGTACGCACTTTGCGCCGTGCTCTACACGGCGGCGGTGGGCAAGGCACCGGGTTCGTCCATTGCGCGTGCCGTGCGTGACGACCTTGTGCCGGCGCGTGTGGCCTGCAAGGGGCGTTACTCCGACGTCTTTCTGGCTGCCATCGACGCCGGTTTGTCGGTGCGGCCCGAGCAGCGCCCGCAAAGCCTGGCGGCACTGCAAAAGCTGCTGGATGCGACCGAAGCGCCGCCCATGCCGGTGGCCGTCGAGCCCGCTGCCAGCCCGCCGGCGGACACACCAGGCGTGGTACGCCAAGCCAAAACCAGGCCGCGCTGGTGGCTGGCCGCCGCATTGGCCGTGGGCGCCTTGGCGCTGGGTGGCCTGGTGGGGTGGTTGCGCCGCTGACCTGAGCCTGGGCTGCAGCGCGCCCACTTGGCGTGTGATGCCCGAACGGGCCTGCGCGTCCGGCGCATGGCCCGCTGCAGCCGATCCATGCCTTCGCAAGAAGCTGCGTGCAGGCCAGCCGGCGCAACCCAAAACACGCACCAGACACCACGGGGTCGTCGCGTCGGGGCAACATACGACGCGCCGGCTTGTGACCGAATGTTGCTTCACATCAACGACAGCGCACATCTGCGGGACAACGATCAACGGCGGCTTGATCGAAAGGAGCGCATATGTTTAAGCAACAACTTGCGGCCCTGGAGTCTCGGGGCTTTGTCTGCGGCGTGGGTTTGGCTTCGCTGCTTGCCGTTGCACTGTTTCCCCTGCCCGTTGTGGCCAACCCCATCTACGGCTGGGTGCACCAGACGGCGGCGCAGGGCGCTGAGGGCCACTTGAGCGCGCCTTCATTGAACCGCGGCTATCTGGCCTATTCCGACACGGGCCAGGACCAGGCCGTGTACCGGCGCAGCGCCGACGGCACGGTGCTGCGTGTGGCCGACACCATCAGCATGAATCAAGGGCCCGGCAGTTGGCGCCCGGGTGACGCGTCGGTGGACGAACTTGGTGATGTCAGCTTTGCTGCCACCTTGGAAACGTCCACCGGGGCCCAAACCAGTGGTGTGTTTGGCTGGACTGGCGGACAACTGCAAACGCTGGCACTGAGCGGCGAAACCGCTATCAGGGGCAGCACCGAGCTTGTCGGCGGAGTCGGAACGCCCGTTCGGTCTTTCGGGACCACCACTTTTTCAGGGCGGAGTCTGGCCGGCAATGGGCTGGCACCAGCGCTGTTTTCGACGGACGCTGCGCAGACCGAGGCCGCCATCAGGGCGGGCAGCGTGACGCCCACCACCTTGGCTCCTCTGCCCAAGAGTGGATTCACGGGTCATTTCGACACATTCGGCATCTTCGCCCCCGTCGACTGGAACGAGCTCCGCACTACCTGGGGCCCGGACATGGCATTCCTAGGGTTCAGCACCTTCAGCAATGGCCAACATGATGTGGCCAGTTCGGGTATCTTCATCTTCACGGGCTTCAACACGGTGAATGTGATCGCCGAACGTTTCATGGCCATGCCTGACGCTGCGCCGGACGAGACCTTCGATTTTCTGAGTTTTTCGCCTTCGATCTCTGACGGACGTGTGGCCTTCACGGCAGACGGTAACAAAGGCACCAAGGGGGTCTACCTGGGCGAAGCCGGCAAGACACCCGTGCGCAT
>CAZUKT010000414.1:0-4507 GCA_964620975.1 uncultured Rubrivivax sp.
CAGGTGGGCGGCGGCACGGCGCGTGAGCGCAGCGTGGTGGGCCTGCTGGGCGCGGGCTCCGGCCTGGGCGTGAGCGGCCTCATTCCCGCCGCCGACGGCTGGGTGGCACTGGGCACAGAAGGCGGCCACACCAGCTTCAGCCCGCGTGACGAACGCGAGATTGCCATCCTGCGCTACGGCCTCACGCAGTACCCCCACCTGTCGCACGAACGGCTGCTGTCCGGCCCGGGGCTGGAACTGATACACCGTGCGCTGCGCGACCGCGCCGGCCTGCCGCCGCAGCTGCTGGCCGCACCTGAAATCACGCGCCGTGCGCTGGACGGCAGCGATGCCGTTTGTGCCGAAACGCTGGAAGCCTTTTGCGCCATGCTGGGCACCGTGGCCGGCAACCTGGCCGTGACGCTGGGTGCGCTGGGCGGTGTGTACATCGGTGGCGGCATCGTGCCGCGCCTGGGTGACTACTTTGACCGCTCACCGTTTCGTGCGCGGTTTGAAGACAAGGGCCGCTTCAGCGAATACGCCAAGGGCATCCCCACCTACGTGATCACGGCCGAGCATGCCACTTTTGTGGGCGCATCGGCCATCCTCGCGGCACAGCTGCGCGCGCTGCAGGCCGACCACGGCTCGGCCATCCTGGGCCAGATCAAGCGCTCACGCGACGGCCTCTCTCCGGCTGAAAAACGGGTGGCTGACCACGTGCTGGCGCACCCCCGTTCGGCCCTGGGCGACCCCATTGCAGAAATCGCGCGCGCCGCGCAGGTGA
Organism: uncultured Rubrivivax sp.; assembly: GCA_964620975.1. Classification (GTDB taxonomy): domain Bacteria; phylum Pseudomonadota; class Gammaproteobacteria; order Burkholderiales; family Burkholderiaceae_C; genus Rubrivivax. The sequence goes on from CAZUKT010000414.1 coordinate 764, forward strand.
GCCAGCCCACGGTGATCCGCTTTTGCCGCACGCTGGGTTGTGAGGGGCTGAGCGACTTCAAGTTGCGCCTGGCTTCGGGCCTGTCGGCCACGGTGCCGCTGACGCACACGCAGGTGACTGGCGAAGACAGCATGCTGGAGCTCGGCGTCAAGGTGCTGGGCAACACGGCCAGCGCCATATTGGCGGTGCGCGACCAGCTCAACCGCGACACCCTGGCACGCGCCATTGACCTGCTGGCCGGCGCCCAGCGCATCGAATTTTTTGCCGTGGGCCACTACGGCGTGGTGGCCGATGACGCGCAGTTCAAGTTTCTGCGCTTTGGCGTGCCCAGCGCCAGTTTTACCGACCCGCGCCTGCAGGTGCTGGCGGCCAATGTGCTGCGTCCCAGCGACGTGGTGGTGATCATCAGCAGCAGTGGCCGCATTGATGACCTGCTGGGCGTGGCCGACCTGGCGCGCAGCCGGGGCGCGGCGGTGGTGGCCATCACCGCCAGCCATTCGCCGCTGGCCAAGAAGGCCGACGTGGCGCTGATCGTGGACCACGTGGAGGACGTGGCCACCCACGTGCCCATGGTCAGCCGCATCCTGCACTTGCTGATCATCGACATCCTGGCCGTGGGCGTGGCCATGCGCATGGGCGAATCGGTGGTGGCCACGTTGCCGCAAGAGGCCAAGGCGGGGTTGGACGAAGGTGGGCCGAGCGCCGCGCCGCCCACCACCAAACAGGCCGGGCCGGGCATCAGCGCGTCGGGGGCGCTGGCGCGCTTGACGTCACACAGCCGCTGAAGCGGGGCGGCGCTGTGGCTCAGGGTGTGGTGGTGCCGCCTTCAGGCGCGCCGGGTGCATCCGGCGTATCTGGCTCCAGGTCGGCCCACAGTGCGTCAGCCGTGACCATGAGGCTCACGCTGGCCAAGTGCAGTGCTTCATCGGCCTGCGTGGGGTGCAGCACCCACAGCCCGTCAGCACCCTTGCGGTGCAGGTCACAGCGGCGGCGTTTTGCGTCCACCAGCAGGTATTCCTGCAGACTGGGCAACAGCCGGTAGTCGGCAAACTTGTCGCCCCGGTCAAAGGCCGCAGTGGACGGCGACAGCACCTCCACCACCAGCACCGGCTCGCGCTTGACCAGGCGCTGTGCGGCGTCGGCCACGCTGCAGGTGACCATGAGGTCGGGGTAGAAGTAGCAGTCGGCGGCCTCCACACGCAGCTTCACGTCGCTGCCATAGACGCGGCAGGGTGTGCCACGCAGGTGCTGGCGCAAGGCGATAGCCAGGTTCAACGCGAGGCTGTAATTGCGGTCTTCACCGCCCGTCATCATGAAGACCTCGCCGCGCACAAATTCGTGTTTGACTGATTGCGTCTCGTCCCAGGCCAGGAACTCGTCGCCCGTCATGCGGTGCTTGTGCAGTGCACATCCCATGACTGGCTCCGACACGTGAGGGTTCATGGGGCGAAGTCTAGGACGCTGTGGTCTGGAATGCGAGCGGGCGCGGCCGCGCGGCCCGCATCGCCGGTGGGCTAGCCGCTTGTTCGAGGGGCGTTGGCCGAGCTTGCCAGTTGCGCCACTTGCCCCGCCTACTTTGGCGAGGCCACAATCTGCGCTCAAAAGAGCGAACCACCATGAAGTGGATAGATAAGAACTGGGCCAGCATGCCCAACCCGGGCCTGCTGGCCTTGGCGCTGTTGGCGGGATGCGGCGGCGGGGGTGGCGGTGACAGCGAGCAAGCCAACAGCGCCACCAGCTTCCGCGCCTATGCAGCGTCGGCCGGGAGCGACAGCGCCACACCCGCCGCGCTGACGGCCGCCGAAAAAGACGAAGTTGCCCGGCACAGCCGCGAATGGGCGGTGGCCACGCTGGTGACGCGGGACACCTCTGTCGGCGTCTTCGGGACGGTGTTGACGGGAGCTACCGCCAACGCGGTGGCTTTTCCGCCGCTGCACTTTGCACGGTCCCAGGCCGTGGCCGCCGCTGCGGCCGGGGACACACTGGCGCAGTTGCGGCTGAGCCTGCCGGCCACCACCCCCGCCGTGCAGGCGGCGCTGATGCGCGGTGTGACACGCACCGTCAGCGCCGGGCCCGACGTGGCCGTCACCGCCGACTTCATGCGCAGCGTCACTGCTGCCGGCCAGGTGGCGCCGTGGGTGGCGTTGACGCTGGACCAACTCTCTGCGGCCACGCTGGCCAGCGAACCCCGGCTGCGGCTGCGCATCGTGGACGAGTTCCTCCCCAGCGTACCGTGGCCGCAAGTGGTGGTTTTTGACGGCGTCTTTGTCAGTGCCTACGGCGAGCGTGCCCAAGTGGCGATGCTGCGTGTGTCGGGCCCTTTGCTCAGCAGCACCAGCGCCGACATGACTGCCGTAGCTTTGTCCCTGCCGCAGGGGCGTTGGCTGGTGCGTCTGACGCCCACCGGCCCCATCCGCGACTGGAGCGCGGCGGACCTGCAGGCTGCACTGGCCCGTGCCACGGCCGATGCGGTGGGGGCCGGCGCAGTGGCGGCGGTCCATGGCGACCTGGTTCTGCCCGCTGCCGCCTTTGCCGCACTGGGCATGTATGACCGGCGTGGTCTGACGCTGGCGCAAGACCCCGTGAACGCAGACATGCGCGGGCTGGACGGCAAGGGCGGTACTTACGCGGAACTTGCTGCGGGCACTGGCGCTGTCGAGCTAGGCGCTGCCGGTCTCTTGGTGCACGCGGGCACGGCGACTTCGTTTGTGTACAGCCCGGTCAACAGTTGGGCCGGGGGTAGTTACGGCGTTGTCATGACCAATGTGACCTTGCTGCCGCAGCCCCTGCCTGTGGCCTGTGGCGACGCCGACCTCCAACCCGGCTACCTGGCCCTGATCAACGAACTGGGTGGCCTGGAGATGCTGGCCCGCTTCAGCGTGCTGTATGGGGTGCGGTGCCAATAGATGGTGGGGACGATTAGCCCCGCCACCGACCGCCCCCCGTTAACTCTGTCGCTCCCCTGGCCGGCCTTGCCGCACTGAGCTCGCACGCGGCCCTTTAAAATCGCCGCTCCGCACCCGAGGGGCGCTGCGATGGCCGGGCCGTGTTGTCCCAGGCCGCCAGGCTCGGGGCGCCCGGCCCACACGCCGGGCCTGCAACGGCGCTCACTCCCCCTTCGCGGAGTCGAGCCATGTCTGAATTCCCCATTGCCGTTGCCCCGATGCGCCTGTCGGGCCTGGAGCCCGTGTCCATTGGCAGCGGCAGCCTGTTCGTCAACATCGGCGAGCGCACCAACGTCACCGGCTCCAAGGCCTTCGCCCGCATGATTCTTGAAGGGCGGTATGAAGATGCATTGGCCGTTGCGCGCCAGCAGGTGGAAAGCGGCGCGCAGGTCATCGACATCAACATGGACGAAGCCATGCTGGACTCGGCTGCGGCGATGGACCGCTTCCTGAAGCTGATCGCTGGTGAACCCGAGATCGCCCGCGTGCCCATCATGATCGACTCCAGCAAGTGGAGCGTCATTGAAACTGGCCTCAAGTGCATCCAGGGCAAGGGCATCGTCAACAGCATCAGCCTCAAAGAAGGCGAGGCCGAATTCAAGCGCCAGGCCAAGCTGGTGCGCCGCTACGGTGCCGCCGCCGTGGTGATGGCTTTTGACGAAAAGGGCCAGGCCGACACCTACGAGCGCAAGGTGCAGATCTGTGCACGCGCCTACAAGGTGCTGTTGGACGAGGTGGGCTTTGCGCCCGAAGACATCATCTTCGACCCCAACATCTTTGCCATTGCCACCGGCATCGA
>CAZUKT010000415.1:0-4501 GCA_964620975.1 uncultured Rubrivivax sp.
TCTCAAAGTTGTCGGGGGCCAGCACGGCGGCGCCGGTTTCCTTCACCAGGCGCAGCATCAGCGGGTGCAATTCCACGCCGGCTGGGATGGACGGTTGGGGGGCGTTCATCGTGGGGGTGTCTCCGTGAAATTCATGGCCGCTTCGCCGGCGGCTGCCGGTGCTTCGGGCCGCAGGTGCGCAGGCAATTGTGGAGTGCGAGCCACCAGATCGGCGAAGAAGTCATCCACGTTGCCATGGCCATTCATCACCGCCTGCAAGGCCTGGCGGCCGGCACGCGCCTGCATGGCTTCTTCGGCGCTCATGACCTGGTGCGCGGCGCCATGAAAAGCCAGCACCCAGGTGCCGGGTGGCTGCGTGCCCACCAGCGCCATGTCCGGTTGTTCACGCTGGCCGTCGGCTTCGCACCAGGCAAAGGTCTCGTCGCAGGACACCACCTGCATGGGTGCGCCAATGCACATCAGAGCGTCTCCTGCATCACAATTTTTCCTGCGATCCGCCGGGGCCGTGCACCTGGTTCAGAAAACGCGCATCGCCCACACGGCAGGCGTCGTCGGCAGAGGGGCGGCCGCCTTCATAAAACTGCAGGTCCAGCGCCGTGGCGCTGAGTGTGTCTTCGGGCGGCGCGGTGCGCGGCGTTACCGCCACGCCCCAGGCGCGCAGTTCGGCCACGGCCAGGTCCACGGCTTCGTCCACGCGGGCACGCACCAGGTCGCTCAGGCTGCCGCCCAGGTCGTCCAATATGTGGGGCTGCACGCCGATGAGCGTAATGCGCTGCGGAAAGCGGTCACGCAGCCGGGCCAGCGAAAGCAGCTCTTGAAACGATGCCTGGTGCAGGCTCATCACGGTGTCAGACCACACCGGCACCTCGCCGTCACGAAACACCTTCAGCGTGCCCGGTGGCAGGCTGAAATCAATCGCGTCCAGCACGATGACGTGGCTGGCCTCGCACACGTGGTCCAGCAGGTACAGGCCCTGCGTGCCGCCGTCCACCACCTGCACCTGCGGCGGCGTGTGCCAGCGCTGGTGCAGCGCTTGCACCGTGCGCACGCCAAAGCCTTCGTCGGCCCAGAGCACGTTGCCGATGCCCAGAACCAATACACCGCCCGGAGGCGCCTGAACTGCGGGCTCCCCCGTGGCGGTGGTGGCCATCACTTCTTGGCCACGCGCCAGCCGTTGATCATGGTGCTGATGACGGATTCACCCGACATCAGGTCTTCACGCGTCACCATGTAGAGGTGGATGATGGTGAAGACCAGCAGGTACCACATGCCCAGGTGGTGCAGGGTGTGCACGTTCTGGCTGTAGCCCAGCAGTGGCAGCACCCACGACGAGAACATCGTGTAGGCCCAGCTGTTCATGCCCAGGCCTTCACCGTACAGCGCAAAGCCGGTGCACAGCATGAACACCGTGCCCAGCACGTACATGAAGAACATGCCGGCTTGCGCCAGCGGGTTGTGGCCTTGCCAGGGGTCGGCATAGGGCTTCATGAAGACGTAGTGCCGGGTCTGGCTCATCAGGCCCTGCCACCACGTCGCGTCAAGCAATTTCACGGGAACAATGAAAATCTCGCGTGAAAACTTGTTGCCCACAAAGGCCCAGAACACCCGCATCACAAACATCACCGCAAAGATGTACGCGGCGGCAAAGTGCGCGAAGCGGATGTAGCCGAAGCTGAAATGGTCGCTGGCCTCACCACCCGCAGACCCCAGCGGCGAGCCGATGAGGTAGCCGGTGACGGCCAGCACCACCATGCTCAGCGCCATCACCCAGTGCCAGATGCGCACCGGGGCTTCGAAGACATAGACCGGAAAGAGTGTGCTGTCATGCGTACTCATGGTCGTCTCCTGCGCCTCAGCGCACCGTCACGCGGGTCAGCTCTTCGCCCTGCGGAGAGATGACGTGCGTGCTGCACGCCAGGCAGGGGTCGAAGCTGTGGATGGTGCGCAAGATTTCCAGCGGCTCATCGGGCTTGGCCATGGGCGTGTTCATCAGGCTGGCCTCATAGGCACCGATCTGGTTCTTGGTGTCACGCGGGCCGGCGTTCCAGGTCGAGGGCACCACGCACTGGTAGTTGTCGATCTTGGTGTCCTTGATCTTGATCCAGTGGCCCAGGGCGCCGCGCGGCGCCTCGCAGAAGCCCGCACCTTGCGCTGCGGCCGGCCAGGTGGTGGGCTCCCAGCTGTCGATGTTGGCGGTGGCAAAGTTGCCGCCCTTCAGGTTGGCCATGAGCTTGTTGAAGAAGTACTTCATCTTGTGCGCCGACCACGACGCTTCCAGCCCGCGCGCGGCCGTGCGGCCCAGCGTGGAGAAGAGCGCGGTGATGGGCACGTCAAGCTTCTTCAGCACCATGTCTACGGGTTCCTTGAACTCGGGCATGCCCTTGGCGTAACCGATGACGTAACGCGCCAGCGGGCCCACTTCCATGGCGTGGCCCTTGAAGCGCGGCGACTTGATCCACGAATACTTGGCGCTTTCGTCGATCTGCTCGATGGCCGTCTTCTTGCCCTTGGTGCCGGCGCCCAGCACAAAGCTGGGTTCGGTGACGCCGTCAAACGGGTGCAGGCCCTTGGTTTCGTCGCCGTACTTGTACCAGCTGTGGTTGACGAACTCCTGGATCTGCAGCGGGTCTTTCAGGTCCACCGCATGGATGGTCTTCAGGTCGCCACCGATGATGGCGCCACGTGGCATGAGCAGGCTCTTTTCGCTCTGGTCATTGGCGATGTCGGGGAACTCGCCGTAGCTCAGCAGGTTCATGCTCGACAGGCCACCGCCGATGGCGCCCCAGTCTTTGTAGAACGACGCAATGGCCAGCAGATCGGGCACGTAGACGTTGTCGATGAAGTCGATGGTGTCGTCAATGATCTTGGCCACCATGTTCAGGCGTTCCATGTTGATCGCACCCACGGCCCCGGTGGCCTCCAGGTTGATCGAACACGGCACCCCACCCACCAGCCAGTTCGGGTGCGGGTTCTTGCCGCCGAAGATGGTCTGGATCTTGACGATCTCTTTCTGGAAGTCGAGTGCTTCCAGGTAGTGCGCCACGGCCATCAGGTTGGCTTCGGCCGGCAGCTTGTAGGCCGGGTGGCCCCAGTAGCCATTGCGGAAGGGGCCGAGCTGGCCGCTTTCAACAAACTTCTTCAGCCGGTTCTGCAAGTCGCGGTAATAGCCGGGGCTGGACAGCGGCCACTTGCTGATGCTTTGCGCCAGTTCGCTGGTCTTCTTGGGGTCGGCGCTGAGCGCACTGACCACGTCCACCCAGTCGAGTGCGTGCAGGTGATAAAAGTGCACCAGGTGGTCATGCGCGTACAGCGTCGCATGCATCAGGTTGCGGATGATGTTGGCGTTGTCGGGGATGTTGATCTTCAGCGCGTCTTCCACGGCACGCACCGACACCAGCGCGTGTGTGCCCGTGCACACGCCGCAGATGCGTTCGACAAAGGCCCACGCGTCGCGTGGGTCGCGGCCTTTCAAGATCACTTCCAGGCCGCGCCACATGGTGCCCGTGGACACGGCGTTGCGGATGACGTTCTTGTCGTCGAGGTTGACCTCGACACGCAGGTGGCCTTCGATGCGCGTGACCGGGTCGACGACGATGCGCCGGCCGCCGTTGTCGAGCTTGAAGCCTTGGGTTTCAATGACAGTCATGATCAGCTCTCCACCTTGTTGCTGTTATCGGCTTGGGTCTTGCTGCGGTCAGACGCACGCTTGATGGCGCTCACGGCAGCATGTGCCACCACGGCAGCGCCCACGGCACCGGCCGTCACCAGGCCCACCTTGTCGGCGTTGGCTTCCACGCCAAACTGCGTGATGTTGGTCAGGCGGTCATAGAACGAACCCTTGTCCCAGAAGCCGTCTTCGCTGCAGCCAATGCAGCCGTGGCCCGATGCGATGGGGAAGCTCACGCCTTCGTTCCAGCGCGTGGTGCTGCAGGCGTTGTAGGTGGTGGGGCCCTTGCAGCCCATCTTGTACAGGCAGTAACCGGCCTTGGCGCCTTCGTCGTCCCACTTCTCCACAAACTGGCCGGCGTCAAAGTGCGGGCGGCGATAGCACTTGTCGTGGATGCGCTGGCTGTAGAACATCTTCGGGCGGCCCTGGCGGTCGAGCTCGGGGATCTTGCCGAAGGTGGCCACGTAGGTGACCACTGCCGTCATTACTTCAGCAATGGGCGGGCAGCCTGGTACCTTGATGATGGGCTTGTCGGTGATGACCTTGTTGATGGGCACCGCCGTGGTGGGGTTGGGCTTGGCGGCCTGCACGCAGCCCCAGCTGGCGCATGAACCCCAGGCGATTACGGCCATGGCGTCCTTGGCCACATGCTTCAACTTTTCAGCAAAGGGCTTGCCGCCAGGCATGCAGAACATGCCGTCTTCACCCAGCGGCGGGTTGCCTTCCACGGCCAGGATGTAGTTGCCCTTGTATTCCTTCATCACCTGCTCAAGCGCGGCTCCGGCCTGGTGGCCGGCGGCGGCCATGATGGTGTCGTCGTAGTCGAGCGAAATC
>CAZUKT010000416.1:0-484 GCA_964620975.1 uncultured Rubrivivax sp.
TGGGGTGGCATCGAGGCCGTGCTGGCGGTGGCCGGGCAGGCCTGGGGCTGGGCCGCAGAAGTTACCGACACCACCCACCGCAAGGCCTAGACACCACGACCAATGCGCCCGGGGCGCCCAGCAAAAAGCCGCCCATCAGGGCGGCTTTTGCATGGGGGGCGTCGGCCTGGGATCAGGCGGCAGCCTTGCGGCGGCGGGCATAGCCCAAACCTGCCAGTGCGGCGGCGGCCAAGCCCAGCGTGCCTGGTTCCGGAACGTTGTTGCCGGTGTCGGTGGTGGTGCTGGAGACCACACGGAGGAAGGCTTGCGAGCCGGCCGTCGGCGTGGGTGTGTACACGGAGTAGGTGAAGTTGTTGGCGGTGCTCAGGTTGGCACCGTTGACGTTGGTCCAGGTGTTGGTGTTCAGGGCCGTCAGGTAGGCATCCACCTGCGTCTTGAACCCTGCCACGGCACCCGTGCCCAGGCGCAGACCGCCGGTCGTGGA
>CAZUKT010000416.1:494-4498 GCA_964620975.1 uncultured Rubrivivax sp.
CATCAGTTCCCACACGGTGTACTGGAAGGCGGCTGACTTGGTGGTGGAACTGCCGACGCTCGTGGCGTCGTTGTAGGCGTGCGAGTACAGGGCAACCAACTTGTTCAGGATGTTGGTCTTGTCCTGGTTGTCGTAGTACGGGGCCTTGTTCGTGTAGGGGGTCTGCGCAAACTGCGCGTCGTAGGCACCGCCGTTGAGGTAGCTGTACAGCGACGAAGTGGCGTACTGGTTGGGTGTGCCATAGCTGGTCAGCGGGTCGATGCAATACACCCAGAAGGTGTTGCTGCCGTCATTGACCTGGATGCCGCCCATCGACTGGTTGTAGACACCCGTCGACTGGGAGTTGCTGAAGCTGATGGGGGCCGATTGGTACTTGTTGCCCGTGACCGACAGGCTCAATGCCTGGGCCTGCGATACCGCACCCAAGGCCACAAACCCTGCCACAGCCACCATGCCGACGCGCAGCGCGCTCTTGAAACCGAAACTTGCCTTCATGATGACCTCTTGGGAAAACTAGAAAAACGCTTGCAATTCAATGCTCTGGAGACTATCAGCCGGTGCGAGGGCCGCAAACCCCGCAAGCAGGCGGGTTTGGCGGGCCTTTTTCGCCCCAGTGTGCTTTGGCACCCCCTTGAACACGGGGCGGCACCAATGCCAATGCAGAGTTAAGAGCAAACATCAGGCCACATTCACAAGCCTTTGATTTTCAACAGTTTTTTTTTAAGACCGCAGACTTGTGTCGGGGTGTGTCAAATCCTTCGACAACCCAGCCGGTGATAAGTCGCACCCGCTGGCCTCACAGGCCAAGCTCGTTTTTCAGGCGCGTTACCTCGGGCGGCAGCGGTGCCCGCGACGCATTGGCCAGCATGGCGCCCAATTCGTCACGGGCTTCTGCCTTGCGCCCGGCCTTGGCCAGGGCATAGGCCAGGTGGTAGCGCACGCCGCCGTTGTTGGGGTCGCGCAGCCGGGCTTCGCGCAGGTGGCGCAGACCCGCTTCCACGTTGCCCTGTTGCACCAGTATCCAACCCAAAACGTCGGCGAATTCCGGGTTGCCCGGGGCCAGCTTGACAGCCTTTTCGGCGGTGGCGGCTGCGGCAGGGTCGCCAAGACGGTGCAGCAGCGACGCGTAACTGCTGAGCGTGGACGCTTCATCCGGGTCTTGGGCCAGGGCGCGCTGGTAGCTCTTGCGGGCGTCGTCGTTCTTGCCGGCCTGCATCTGCACTTCGGCCAGGGCGCGCAAGGCGATGCGGTCATCGGGGCTCTTGCGTGACCAGGTGTCCAGCACCTGCAGCGCTTTGTCGGTCTGCTGCGATGCAATGTGCGCATGCGCCAGCATGATGGCTGTACCCGTGCTGGGTTCCTTGTCCATGGCAGCGCGGAAGGCCGTCACTGCGGCGGGCAACTGCCCACGCGACATGGCCAGGTTGGCGGTGGTGAGCAGGGCCGGCACGCTGCCCGGGTACTTGTTTGACAGTGTCTTGACGGCGGCTTCCATGCCCGCCGCGTTGCCGCGCCGGGCCTCGATTTCAACTTGCAGCACCAGGGCACCCAGGTCGTCCGGCCGCGACTGCAGGGCCTTGGTGACGCAGTAGGCAGCGCCGTCGGGGTTGCCCGCGCCCAATTGCAGGCGGCCGATCATGACCTGCAGCGTGGGGTCAAAGCCGGCCATGCGCGTGGCCTCTTGCAGCACCGCGCGTGCAGGCATGACTTCACCGTTGGCCAGGTGGGCACGGCTGAGCGAGGTTTGCACAAAGATGTTGTCGGGGTACTTGCCCACCAGGGTCTTGGCGGCCGCCACAGCGGCTTCGCCCTGGCGCTGTGCGGCCAGCAGCTCGACGACGGCCAGCCCGGCTCGGGGGTCGGTGCGCAGCAGTTCATCGGCGCGCTTCCAGTTCACCAGCGCCTCTTGTGGACGCCGTGCGCGGAATTCCAGCGTGCCCAGCTGGAACAGCAAGTCGGTGTCGTCGGCCTTGGCGCCCAGCGCTTGTTTGATGCGGGCACGCGCGGCGTCGAACTTGCCTTCTTCGATGTCGAGCCAGCTGAGGTTGATGACGCCCGGGCGGAAGCTGGGATCCTTGCTGAGCACCAGGTTGAAGGCTTCGCGGGCACCCTTGGTGTCTCGAATGCGGCCCTTGATGTTGCCCAGAAAGTTGAGCATGGTGAGATTGGCAGGGTCTTGCTTGACCATGGTTTCGGCCGTCTGCACGGCCTTGGCGTTGTTGCCCTGGCGGCCGTAGAGCGTGGCCAGTTGCACGCCGGCCCGGAAGTCACCGTTGTTGCGCGCAAAGACCTTTTCAAGGTTGGCAATGCCCAGCTTGTCCTGGCCCAGCGCAAGCTGGCTCAGGCCCAGTTCGCGCACGGCGTCGCCCGACGGATTGAGCGTCGCCGCGCGCTCCAGCATCTCGGCGGCCGGGCCAAACTGGCGGCGGGCCAAGTAAACCGTGCCCAGCATGCTCAGCACCTGAGGCTCATTGGGGGTGACGCGTTGCAGCGATTCGAGCAGCGTCAGCGCACGTGGGTATTCACGGCTGTCCACCAGGATCGAGGCCAGCAGCAATTGCGCCGCGTAGTGGCGTCCATTGCGCCCAAGAAGGGCCTCCAGGTACTCGCGTGCCTTTTCAAGATTGCCCAGAGCCCGGTGCGACAAGGCACCGGCCATCAGCAGCGGCTCACTGCCCAGACGCAAGGCGGGCGGCATGGCGTCGATCAGGCCCACCGCGTCGGAATACTCGGCCTTGGCGGTGGCGGCGTCGCCCTTGCGTGAAGCCAGCACACCACGAAGGAAGGACGCACGTGGCTCCACCACGGCCCATGCCTTGAGCTGGGCCAGTTCCTGATCAGCTTCTTTCTCGCGGTCGAGCGCGATCAGCAGTGACGCACGCGAGATGCGCGCATCCACGTGTTTGCTGTTGACGGCCAATGCACGGTCAAACGCTGTCATGGCGGTCTTGAGATCGCCCACCGTGTGCGATACCGTGCCCAGCGTGTACCAGGCGGCAGCGTTGTTGGGGGCCAGTTCCGTGGCGCGTTGGGCCGCAGCCTTGGCGCGGTCACGTTCGCCGGCACGCAGCAGTATGGGCACTTCGGCGATCAGCGGCCCAGCTGCCTTGGGGTCAATGGCGCGGGCCTCGGCAAAGCTCTGTGATGCACCGCCCAGGTTGCCCGTCATGGCCTGCGCCGCGCCGCGCAGCGTCAGCACCTCGGCCGCTTGTGCCGGCGGCAGGCCGGTGGCGGTGATGCGGTCAAGCAGCTTGCGGGTTTCGTCCAGTTGCAGGTAGACCTGGCCGAGCGGGACTGCCACTTCGCTGCGGTTCACGCCCTGGCGCAAGGCTTCTTCAAACGCGGCCTCGGCGGCCTTGAGCTCGCCGGCCTTGAGCAGCACCTTGCCCATCAGCAGGTGTGCCGCGAGCATCTTGCTGTCGGCCTGCAAGGTGTTCTTGAGCTGCACGGCGGCACCGGCGAGGTCACCCTTTTCATAACGTTGCAGCGCGTCTTCGTAAAACTTGGCGGCCTGTTCGGGTGCTGCATGCGCAAGCACAGCGCTGCACAGGGCCACGGCGGCAAGCAGGTGGCGCGGGCTCAAGCGGCGGGCGCGGCGCGCGGGGCTGTTCAGGCAAGACTTCATGGCGTTCCTTGGTGCTGCTGGGTGGGCGCGGTGGGTGCCGCAGGCCAACCTTCAATTGTGGCCGGCCACTCCGGGTGCTGGGTTGGCAGGGCCTGCCAAGTGACGGCGCAAAATGGCAAAGGTTCCACGCCCCGCGTGCTTTGGCATGCCCCGCAGTCCGGGGGTGGCGGCGGTGTCCGCAGCGCCGCGTGCCCATCCGCAGGTGCTTCAGGCCGGGGCAGCGCACAATCCGCGCCTTTGTCGGCAGAGGATCTTGCGATGAAGTCCTTTTTCGCGGCTGTGACTGCCGCCGCACTGGCCTTGTCTTGTGGCCATTTCGCCCACGCCGCCCCCGGCCTGCCGTCCGCCAACGTGGCTTGGCTGCCGGCTGCCGCTGACG
>CAZUKT010000417.1:0-1885 GCA_964620975.1 uncultured Rubrivivax sp.
CCACCAGCGCGACGATGCCCGCCGCGCCCAGCGCCAGCAGCGGAATCACCAGCCGCCACGACAGGCCGGCGAAGAAGATCACGTACACGCCGCTGGCAAGTATCAGCAGCGCGGTGCCCAGGTCGGGTTGTTTGATGACCAGCGCCACTGGCACCAGCAACAACAAGCCGGCGATGGCGAAGTCGAGCACACGCAGTTGGCCTTCGCGCTTCTGGAACCACCAGGCCAGCATGATGGGCATGGCGATCTTCAGGATCTCGCTGGGCTGTATCACAAGCGGCCCCAGCGCCAGCCAGCGGGTGGCGCCCTTGCGCGTGATGCCAAACACCGCAGTGGCCACAAGCAAGGCCACGCCAAACAAGTACAGCGGCACGGCCAGCTGCTGCAGCTTTTGCGGCGGCACTTGCGCCACCACAAACACCACCGCCAGCGCCAGCAGCATGTTGCGGCCGTGGTCGACAAACCGGGTGCCATGGTCAAACCCGGCCGAATACATGGCCACCAGGCCAATGGCGCCCAGTATCAGCAGCGCCAACAGCAGCGGGCCGTCAAAACCGGCAAACACCAGCTTCAGGCGCGACCAGTGCGACGGGCGCTCAAAGACGTGGCTCACCGGCGCGCCCCTGCCGCAGCCACTTGGGGTGCGACGCCCGCCACCGGCTGCCCGGCAGATGATTTGGCCTCGGCTGCTGCCGCCGCTGTAGATGCAGATGCCGCAGATGCTGGAATTGCCGCCTGCCCCGGCAGCGGCATCTGTGCCGCCACTCGGGGTTTGCCGGTGGGTGCGCTGGACTTGCTTTCGCGCGTCAGTGCCATGTCTTCCTCGCTCGGGTATTGGCCCAGCAGCAGATAGTCAAACACGCGCCGGGCGATGGGCGCGGCCGAGCCCGACCCCCAGCCAGCGTTTTCTACAATCACGGCCAGTGCCACCGTGGGTGCGTCCATGGGCGCGGCGGCGATGTACAGGGCGTGGTCGCGTTTGTGTTCGTCCAGCTTGGCGGCGTTGTACTTTTCGTTGGCCCGGGCACCCACGGCCTGGGCCGTGCCGGTTTTGCCGCCGCTGCTGTAGCCGGCACCGGCAAAGGCGCGTGCCGACGTGCCTTCTTGCGCCACGCCTTGCAATGCACGGCGGATGATTTCCACGTGCTCGGCCTTGTAGGGCAACGGCTCCAGCGCGTCGTTGGCCACGGGCTTGCGGGCGCCCGTGATGACGTCTTCAATCTCCCGCACCAAACGCGGTTTGAAGCGCTGGCCCCCGGCCACCAGCGTGGCCGTGGCACTGGCCAACTGCAGCATGGTGAAGTTGTTGTAGCCCTGGCCAATGCCCAGGGAGATGGTCTCGCCTGCGTACCACTTCTGCTGCTCGGGCTGCTTGAAGCGCTTTCGCTTCCATTCAGTGGACGGCAGGTCACCGGTCACTTCGCCTTCCATGTCGATGCCCGTCTTGCGCCCGAAGCCCATGGGGTACAGCTGCGAATGGATCAGGTCCACGCCCATTTCGTTGGCCAGGCTGTAGAAGTAGACGTTGCTCGACTGCACGATGGCACGGTTCATGTCCATCAGGCCGCCACGCTCGGTTTCGGGGCTGCCAAAGCGGTGGCCGCCGAAGGTGTAGACCAGCGTGTCGTTGATGAGCGTGCCCGGAGCGCGTTTGCCGGTGTTGAGCGCGGCCATGGCCATGAAGGGCTTGTAGGTGGAGCCGGGTGGGTAGGTGCCGCGCAAGGCCCGGTTCAGCAGGGGTTTGTCTATGCTCTCGTTGAGCTCGCGCCAACTTTCGATGTCAATGCCATCGACGAACAAGTTGGGGTCAAAGGTGGGCTTGCTGACAAAGGCCAGCACCTCGCGGCGGCTTGACTTCACGATCACCTCCAGGTCGGAGCGCAGC
>CAZUKT010000417.1:1895-4493 GCA_964620975.1 uncultured Rubrivivax sp.
GTGGGTCTATGGCCACCAACGCGCCGCGCCGGCTGCCAAACATGTCTTCTACCAAGGCCTGCAGGCGGATGTCGATGGACAGCACCAGCTTGTCGCCCGGCGTGGGCGGGTGGCTGTTCAGGCGCCGCACGGCACGGCCACCGGCGCTGGTCTCCACCTCTTCAAAACCCGCCGTGCCATGCAACTGGCGCTCGTAGCTTTGCTCCAAGCCCAGTTTGCCGATGTATTCAGTGCCTTTGTAGTTGCCCTGTTCGTCGTCTTCCCACTCTTCCATGGCCTTTTTCTCGGCCTGGTTGATGCGGCCGATGTAACCCAGCAAGTGGGCCCCGGTCTCGCCCAACGGGTAGCTGCGGAAGAGCCGCGCCTTGACCTCCACGCCCGGAAACTTGAAGCGCTGCGCCGTGAAGCGGGCCACCTCTTCGTCGCTGAGCTTGGTGCGTATGGGCAGCGAATCTGCGCCCTTGAGTTCTTCTTGCAGCCGCTTGAAGCGCCGGCGGTCGCGCGGGTTGATCTCCACCACCGTGGCCAGTTCGTCGATCAACACCTCGAGATCGGCGTTCTGGTCCTTGCCGCCGAAGCGGCCGCGCTTGGGTGAGATTTCCAGCGTGTAGGCCGAATAGTTGGTGGCCAGCACCACACCGTTGCGGTCGACGATGAGCCCGCGGTTGGGCACGATGGGCACCACGGCAATGCGGTTGGCCTCGGCCTGCGTGGCCAGTTCGTCGTGGCGAAACACCTGCAGGTAGATCAGCCGTGACGCCAGCAGCGCAAAGGCCAGCAGAACAAAGCCCGCCGCCGCCAGCAGCCGGCTGCGGAAGCGGTCGATCTCGCCTTCGACGTCGCGCAGTTCGGTCATCTAGAGCGGCCGGTTCTGGTCAGGGTCGGGCGCACGGCGCTGCGGTGCCAGCAGCACCAGCATGGCCAGCGGCCACAGCAGCGCTTCCAGCGGCGCCGCCAACAGCAACCACCAACCGGGGAACATGCCACCTGCCAGCAGGCCCACAGCCAATGACACCAGATGCGCAGCAAAAAAGAGCGGCAGGATCTGCAGCGCCTGCTCCACCACGCCAAACCACAGCAGCCGGCGGTGCACGATGGTGGCCACAAACCCCAGCCCTGTGTAGGCCAGGGCGTGTTGGCCCAGGAGCGCGCCCTGGTGCACGTCCATCACCAGCCCCAGCACAAACGCCACGCCCACGCCCACGCGGCGCGGCTGGTAAACGGTCCAGAACACCAGCGCCACGGCCAGTACATCCGGCATGCCGGCCATGCGGCCCGTGGGCAACATGTTGAAGCCGCACGCCAGCGCCAGCGTGAAGGCAATGAAAAGAGGGTTGACCGGCAGCAGTAGCTGGTTGGACCCACGCGGCATGATCATGGCGGCTGCTCGCTGTGGCGTTGGGTCAGGGTGCCGACGCCGCACGGCGTGAGGGCGTCTTGAGCTGGCGCGCGGGCTTTGCAGCCTCTGCAGCCACCGACTCGGGCCGTGCCGGCAACTGCAGCCCCACGGGCTCGAGCACCAGCACATGGCGCACGCCGTCAGCCAAAGCAGCAGGTGTGAGTCCGATGCGGGCAAAGCCGCTTTCCACCCGGCGCTCCACACTGGCCACGCGGGCCACCGGCAGGCCGGGGGGGTACACACCGTCCAGGCCGCCGGTTTGCAGCACGTCACCCACCTTCACGTCGGCAGTGCCCGACATGAAACGCAGTTCCATGCCACCCGTGCCCGCGCCGCCGGCACCAAAGGCCGCACTGCGCTGCTGGGTGCGTGTGTTCAGAACAGGAATGGCGGCGTCCTTGTCGGCCAGCAGCGTGACTTCGGCGGTGAGCGTGTAGGAACGTGTGACCTGGCCCAGCACACCCGCTTCGTTGATGACGGGTGCGCCCAGCACCACGCCGTGCTGCAGGCCGCGGTCGATGAAGACCTTGCGTGAATACAGATCGGCCGCTTCGTACATCACCTCGGCGGGCAATGCGCGCACCGTGAGCGCCGGCCGCAGGTCCAGCAGCGCCCGCAGGCGTGCATTTTCTTGCGCCAGTTGGTCGGTGCGGGCAGCGCGCTCGGCCACGGCGGCCATGCGCGCCTGGGCTTTGTGTTCAGCGTCCCGGGCTTCGCGCAGGCCACGCAGGTAGTCGCCGCCGCCGTCCCAAATTTCAAGCGGCACGGCCAGCACACGCTGCACGGGCAGCAGTGCAATGGCCAGGCCCGCCCGCAGCGGCTCCACCACCTTGAAGCGTGCGTCGGCCACCATCAAGAAGAGCGCCAGCGCCGAGAAGAAGACGAGCTTGCTCAGCGCCGATGGGCCCTGGCGGAAAAAGGGCGGCGGTGATCGGTCGAGCGTGCCTAAGGGCATGGCAGCATGACGGGGCGCACAAGGGCCCGGCCCGGTGTCACTCTGAGGTGAAGATGGAGCCCAGGCGCTCCATGCGTTCAAGCGCCATGCCACAACCGCGCACCACGCAGGTCAGCGGGTCTTCGGCCACCAGCACGGGCAGGCCGGTTTCTTCGGCCAGCAGGCGGTCCAGGTCACGCAGCAGGGCACCGCCGCCGGTGAGCATCATGCCGCGCTCGGCAATGTCGGCACCCAGTTCGGGCGG
>CAZUKT010000418.1:0-4485 GCA_964620975.1 uncultured Rubrivivax sp.
GTCATAGGTATCTGACCCCCTATGCCAACCGAGGACTGCCGATGCCAAAGTGTACCGATGGGACCGTCGAGTTCGGACGGGTTGGAAGGCGTGTAGTCGAAGCCGCGTTCGATGGCGGCGACATCGTCAGCGACGGTGGCGTGTTGCTGCTCAAGCGGGTCGATGAGCGCTTGGGTCTGACCGGCGCCGCGGCGCTGGCGCTGGGTGATGAGCGCCGCAGCGCCAGCGTTCAGCACAGCGCGCACAGCCTGCTTGCACAGCGCATCTACGGTCTGTGCCTGGGCTGGTCGGACGTGTGCGACCACAACGTGCTGCGCAATGACCTGGTGATGCAGACGGCCGTGGGCCGTGCCGAGCCGCTGGCCAGTGCGCCCACCCTCAGCCGCCTGGAGACGGCGGCCACGCCCGAGCATGCGGCTGCGCTGCACGAAGTACTGATGCAGCAGTTCATCGCCAGCCACGCCAAGCCTCCCAAGGAACTGGTGCTCGATGTCGACGCCACCCACGTGCCGCTGCACGGCGAGCAGGAGCGCGGGCACTTCCATGCCTACTACGACAACTACTGCTACCTGCCGCTGTACGTCTTCGCCGGCCAGGACATGCTGGCGTGCGTGCTGCGCCCCAGCGACCGAGACCCGGCCAGCGTCGTCAGCGCCTTGATCAAGCGGCTGTTGGTGCCGCTGCGCCGGGCTTGGCCCAAGACGAAGCTCATCGTGCGGGCGGACTCAGGCTTTTGCCGTCCGCGCGTGCTGCAGCGACTGGAGCGCTGGGGCGTGAGCTACATCATCGGGCTGCAGAAGAACTCGCGACTGAACGAGCAGGTGGCGCTGGCAGAACTGGCCCTGGCCGAGCAGTACGAAGCCAAGAAGACCAAGCAGCGCATGTTCGGTGAGTTCCAGTACGCCGCCGGCACCTGGGACAGGGAGCGCCGCGTCATCGCGCGGCTGGAGCACGGCGAGCAAGGTGCCAACCCGCGCTTCATCGTCACCGATCTGGCGGGTTCGCCCAAGACGCTGTACGAGCGCAGGTACTGCGCGCGGGGCGAAGCCGAGAACCGGATCAAGGAAGCGCAACTCGATTTGTTCGGTCGGCGTGCGAGTTGCCATCGCTTCCAGGCCAACCAGCTTCGGTTGCTTCTGGCGGCGCTGGCCTACACCTTGATGATCAACCTGCGCCGGCTGGGCCTGCAGGGCACCGAACTGGCCCAGGCATGCACTGTCACGATACGCACGAAGCTGCTGAAGATCGGCGCAGCCGTGCTGCGCAACACCCGCCGCGTTCGGGTGCTGCTGGCTTCGGCGCACCCGATGAAGCACGTCTTCCTCGCCGCTGCGCGCGCGCTCGGCCCGTAGCAAATCATCCAGTGCCTGGCCCGCGCGTTGACAGCAAATCGGCCCGCATCCCAAGCCGGGGAAGGGGCAAATGCGCCCACTCTTGCGCGATAAGTAACGCACAGCTCAGGAACACTGCGCAAACGTCCTAAATCATCAACAGAAAGCCCGTGTTCTCGCCTCGAGCTCATCCAGTATGGTGCTCGTGAAATATCCGGGCTAGCAGTCGGCGCTGGCACAAGGGGGCTGGCGCGGGTGAACCCGGCATTCTGGGGCCAGCGCTGCGGCGCGGGCCTCCGGTATGCTCGCCGCACAAAGAGAGGCCCCCACCACGGCCCCGGAGGAAAAAGGCGAATGAAACAACCCCTTGCACGCAGACTGACCCTGGGCATGGGCCTGGCGCTGGCGGTGCTGGCCGTGCTGGGCGCCTATTCCTGGCTCAGCAGCACGCGGCTGGCAAGTCGCGGCCAAGACCTGCAACGCGCGCAGCAGGTGCTGACGCTGCTGGCCAACATGCAGGCCAGCGTGGCCGAAGCCGAAAGTGCACAGCGCGCCTTTTCACTGGTGGCCGACGCTGCGGCCGCCGACCGCCAGGCCAAAGCCAAGCTCGCCACCGACGCCAAGATGGCCGAGTTGCGCAACCTGTCTGCCGGCAGCCCCGAGCAGTACGTGCGTCTGGTGGCGCTGGGGCCGCTGCTGGCCAAGCGTTTTGAAGTCATGGCCGCCGCCATGGACCTGCGCCGCCGCGCCGGCGCCGCACCGGCCATGCAGCTTGAAGCCTCCGGCGAAGGTACACGCTGGCAAGAACGCATCCAGCTGGCACTGGCCGAATTGCAACGCCACGGCGAGGCCGACCTGGCCACCGAACGCCGCCGCATTGAAGCCGCCGCCAGCCTGAGCGGCGGGCTCGTGGTGCTGTCTTGCGCGCTGGCTTTGCTGGTGGCGGGCGCGGCCCTGTGGCGCGTGCGGCGCGACCTGCTGCAGCAGCGCTTCGTCGAAGCCGAAAAAGCCCGCGCCACACGCAAACAGCGGCAGTCCGCCAGCGAACACGACCGTGTTTTTGAAACCGCCGTGGACGTGCTCTGCACGCTGGACGCCGAAGGCCGCTTTGTGCGGCTGAGCACCGGCTGCGCCCGGCTGTGGGGCTGGTCGGCTGAAGAGCTGCAAGGCACGCCCTACATCAACAAAGTGCAGCCAGAAGACCGCCGCAAGACCGAGCGCACCCTGGCTGCGGTGGTGGCCGGCCAGCCCTGCACCGACATGCCCACACGCTGGCAGTGCAAGGACGGCAGCCTGCTGCAACTGGTGTGGAACGCACAGTGGTCGGCCACCGACAACACGCTGCTGTGCAGCGCGCGCGACATCACAGAACTGCAGCGCCTGCGCGACGCCGCCGCCCGCTTGACCATCGCCTTGCGCCAGGGCAGCACGGCGCTGGCTGAAGCCACCCAGCGCGCCGACGCCGCGTTGCAGTCGCAGTCGGGGTTTCTGGCCGTCATGGGGCAGCACTTGCGCACGCCGCTCAACGACATCACAAGCACCGCCGACACGCTGGCACAGGCCCTGGCCGAAGGCGGCCCGGTGGAAGTGCGCCGCAGCGCGCAGGCCCTGCGCGAGCGCGCCCACCGCGTGCAGGACACCGTGCGCGACATGCTGGACCTGGCCGCACTGGAGGCCGGCCAGCTGACGCTGCACCGCGACGCCTTTGACCTGGCCGAAACCCTGCAGCAGGTGACCACTGCGGTGCGCCCGCTGGCCGACAAAAAGGGGCTCCAGTTGCAGGTGCAATTGGCCGACGACCTGGGCTACGCACGCGGCGACGCACAGCGCGTGGCCCAGGTGCTGACCAAGCTGCTGCGGCATGCGGTGGACTTGAGCCCTGCAGGAATGGTGCAACTGCGCGCCGCGCGCGTGGGCAGCACGGCGGCCGACAGTGCCCTGCGCATCGAGGTGGCCGACGCCAGCGGCGGCATGCCGGTGGCGCAGCTGGCCACGCTGTTTGACCCTTGGCAGGCCGACGCGCCCGGTGGCGGCGCAGGCGCCGTGGGCAGCGGCCTGAAACTGGCAGTGCCGCGAAAGTTGGCGCGGCTGATGGGCGGCGACATCTTGGCCACCAGCGAGCCCAATGTGGGCTGCACCTTCACGCTCACCTTGCCTTCAGACACGTTGGAGCACTAGCCGGCCAGCGACTCCAGGCCCAGCGCCACACGCGCCTGGTATTCGCGGTCGAGCATGCTCATCACCACCAGGCTGTCGTAGCCGTCGGCGGTGTCATTGCTGATGCGCACGCTCTCGCGCAGCGTGCCCTCTTCAACAAAACCTTCGCTCTTGTACAGCGCCAGTGCACGTGTGTTGAGCGAACGCACGTCGAGCCAGAACCGGTGTGCGTGCAGGTCGCGGTAGGCCATGCGCTTGAGCAGCCTGACGCAGCGCCGGCCCAGCCCCTGGCCCTTGCTCTGCAGCACCAGCCGCTTCAGTTCTACGCTGCGATGTGGGTTGCGGCAGCCTTGCAGGATGACAAAGCCGTCGCGCGAACCGTCGGCACCGGCCTCGACGATGAAGTGCCTGAAGTCGGGGAAGCGCACAGCGCCTTCGTGTTGCACGCGGTCCCAGCGGGTGATGAATGGCACGTTGCGTTGGTCGGCTTCCACGACGGCCACAAAGTCCAGGTCGGACAGCATGGTCGGGCGCAGCCGCAACGGCGGCTCGTGGTCGGCAGGCTCAAACATGCGTGCTACACATCCACGTCGACTTCATCGCCGTGCAGTTCCATCAGCTCGCGCCGCGAGGCGGCTTCGCCCTTGCCCATGAGCTTGGTCAGCACGGCCGCCGTGGCGTCAAAGCCGCCGCCCAGCCAGCTCACCGGCAGCAACCGGCGGGTTTCGGGGTTGAGCGTGGTGTCCCACAACTGCTCGGCGTTCATCTCGCCCAGGCCCTTGAAGCGGCTGATGGTCCAGCTGCCTTCGCGTGCGCCTTCCTTGCGCAGCTTGTCCAGCGCCGCTTCCAGTTCACCGTCGTCCAGGGCGTAGAGCTTCGCGGCCGGCCGCTTGCCGCGTGCCGGTGCGTCGACGCGGTACAGCGGCGGCCGCGCCACGTAGATGTGGCCGGTTTCCACCAGCTTTTGGCGGATGTCCTTGTCCTTGTTGCCTGCGTC
>CAZUKT010000419.1:0-4477 GCA_964620975.1 uncultured Rubrivivax sp.
GTCAGGGCCAATGCCGTGTACTTCTTGCCCAGCGCGCAATCGGTGCCCACGGTCAAGACGCGCCGACCGCTGCGCTTGCGGCCCGTGCCGGTGGGCAAAGGGCTGTCGGCTTGGCGCACATTCACCAGCCGCGCCCCGCTGCGTGCCGCGGCGTTGGCCAGGGCGGTGTGGCTCTCCAAGCGCGTGTGCATGCCACTGACGATGTCCAGGCCCGCGTCCAAGGCTTGCACCAAGGTCGGCACCCAGGACTCGGGGAGTTGCCCACCGACAGGCGCCACACCGATCAACAAGGAGCCCGCGCCCAGCGCCGCTGCGTCCGCGGGCGCGATCACGGGCAGGCCCAGGCTCACGGTGGCCTCCGGCAAGGCCCACTGGCCGATCACGTCGGCGGGACACCAGTCGCGCAGCCCGAAGCCGGTCTTGGCGTCTGACTTGAGGGTGACGCCCCCGAGGAAGAGGAGATAGGGTTTGCGCAGGCTTTGCATGTGGTGGATATTATTTCATCCACCCAGTTCCGTAAAGCCCGTATCCATCGGCTCGGCGCGGTGGCGCCGTTGCCATTTACAGCGGAGGTGTGTTGGCGCTGACCACAACGGCCTCGGCCTCGCCCACGTTGCGAAAGCGATGCGGCAGCCGGCTCGAGAACAGGTAGCCGTCCCCAGGCCCCAGCACCTTCGCGACGCCGCCAACAGTGACTTCGACCTGCCCCTGGATGACGACGCCGCCCTCGTCACCCTGGTGGCTATAGGGCTGCGCTGCCGTTTCGGCACCCGGCGCATAGCGTTCCAGAAGGACCTGCAGAGGGCGGCCTTTGAGGTTGTGCCCCACTTGCAGCAAGGAGATGCCGCCTGCGCCAACCTCAAGCAACTCGTCGCGCTGGAAAAAGATCTGCGTTTCGATGTCAGGATCAAGAGAGAAGAACTCGGACAGCGTCATCGGCAGGCTGTCCAGGATCTTGCGCAACGAGCCTACCGATGGTGAGATCGTTTCCTTCTCGATGCAGCCGATGGTGCCGTGATTGAGGCCCGCACGGCGTGCAAGCTCGCGCTGCGACAGGCCATGCAGTTCGCGAACGTAACGCAGTCGCGCGCCGACGCCGGCCGAGGGTTCGACATCGGGCAGCTCGGTGCCCGGCTTGGCGGAAGTGCCGGCGTCGACTGCAGGGTTTGCCTTGGTGGCAGCCGCCTTCCGGCGAGGCTGGGCGTCTTGCTTCGTCTTGGTACTCATGGGGCAATGGCACTTCAAAGTGGCATGGCGAGTTTAGCGATCACCCTGCAGGTCTTGCCGTGACCCCTCGCAGTGGCTAGGATACTGAACACTGTCCCAGGCCCCTCATGCACGAACAAACACCCCTGCCCCCTGCACTGGCCGCCACCCTGACCGACAAGGCGCGCGAATTCGGCATCCCGGGGCTGGCGATCAGCCTGGTGGCACCCGGGCGCCGCAGTATCTTCACCACGGGCGTCGAAGCCTCGGGTTCCGAACGGCCGGTGACCGTCAACACCTGGTTCTCGGTGGCTTCCTTGGGCAAGCATGTCACAGCTTGCGCAGTGCTGGACCTGGCCCAGGCCGGCGCTTTGGACCTGGAAGCACCGATCGGTCGTTACCTGGCCGATGTTCCGGCCGCCTGGTCGAGGCGCTCCGTGATCTCCTTGTTGCGCCACACCAGCGGGCTGCCCGAGTACCTGGCCTACACCGAGGCCGAGACGGTGCCAGAGCGACGCGACGAGTTCATGCGAACCTACGGTGCCATGGCCGCGGCCTTCGAGCTCGACGAGGGCTGGATTTACACCAACACCAACTACATCCTGCTCGGCTTTCTGATCGCGCAGCTCGCGCGGCGGCCCTACACGGCGGCGGTGCAGTCGCTGTTCGACCGGGCCGGCTGTGTTGGCGCCACGGTGGCCAGCCCGCAATGGACCCGCGAAGCCAACGCGCAGGGACTCGGCATCTCGGGTCGCGATGCCGCCAGCGCAAGCCGCGAGGTGATTGGCGATGGCGACATCTCGTTCACGGCACAAGGCGCGCTGGACTGGCTGCGGGCCTTGCTGGGCGACCAGTTGCTGTCGGCGGCCAGCATGACCACGATGTTCTCGCCTGGCCAGCTGCGCACCTCGCGGCCGTCCCCCTATGGATGTGGCTGGTTCGTCGACACGCTGCGTGGGGCAGCCATCGGCCATCACGCGGGTCACTACGACGGCTGGACAGCGATGGCCATCCTGGCGCCGACCCAAGCGTGTGGCGTGGTGGCGATGTGCAACCTGGCGCCAGGCAACACCCGCGCCGTGCGGTATCTGGCGCAACTGTCCTTGGAGGGCGTTGCACCCGGCAGTACGCCTTTGTCCCTGGCACCCATTGCAGACGATTCGCCCGGGCTCACCGCCATGGTCAAGACGCAACTCATCCGCAATGGCACCGCCCTGGATCCGAACTGCTTTGCAGAGGAACTGCTGCACGTGATGGCGCACGGCAGCGCGGTGCGCAACGTCATCAACCTCTGGACAGGCGTCGAGCCACTTTCCTTCGAGCTTGTCGAGCAGCAGCGTCAAACGACGCACAGGTTGCGGCGCTACCGCATTCGGTACACCGACCGCGTCGAGCACTTGCTGGTGGGCACCACGCCGGAGAACAAGATCTACTGGGCCTGGCCGCTGTGAGCGCCCCAGGGCCGGGCCGGGTTGCGACCCGCCCGCTCCCTTGGGGGGTCAGTCAGCCGAGAGGCGGCCCTGCGTCTCCTTGAGCTTGGCCAGCGCACGTCTGATGACCTGCGCCAGGGCGGCCACGCCCTGCACGATGCGCTCCGCGGGCTCTGTCACGAAGGACAGCCGGATCGAGTGGTGCATGGAGCCGCCCGCGAAGAACGCGACACCCGGCACGAAGCTCACCCCTTGCTCAATGGCCAAGGGCAGCAATGTTGCAGCGTCGATCTGCGGGGGCAGCGTCAACCAGAAGAACATGCCGCCTTCCGGCACCTGCCACGTGGCGAGATCGTGCATGTGGAGGTGCAGTGCCTGCGCCATCGCGTCGCGGCCAAGGCGGTAACGCGTGCGCACCTCATCCAGATGGGTGTCCAGCATGCCTGTGCGCAGCAGGTCGACCACCAGATGCTGCGCAAACGTGCCGCTGTGCAGATCGGCCGCCTGCTTGGCCTGCACGAGCAGGTCATGCACAGGGGCAGGCGCCGCAGCAAAGCCCAGGCGCAGGCCTGGCGCCAGGATCTTGGAGAACGAGCCCAGGTAAACCGTGCCCTCGGGCCAATGTGCAGCTACGGGTTGCGGCGGCGCCTGGTCGAACCACAGATCGCCGTACGGGTCGTCCTCGATCAGCGGGAGCCCCAGCCTCTGCGCCTGATCGGCGATCTGCCGGCGGCGCGCCGCCGGAATGCAGCGCCCGGTGGGGTTCTGGAAGTTCGGCAACAGGTACAAGGCCCTGGCGCCGGCCACTTCATGCAGGCTTTCGGGCCGCGGCCCGGCTTCGTCGCAAGCGACCTCGACGACGTCGGCCTCATACGGTGCAAAGGCCTGCAGCGCACCCAGGTAGGTGGGTGACTCGACGGCCACCTTGGCGCCCTTTTCGAGCAGCAGTTTGGCCATCAGGTCCAGCCCCTGCTGGGATCCACTGGTGATGAGCACTTGTGTGGCCGGTACGGCCAGGCCGCGCTGGCGCAAACGCTCGGCCACCCATTCGCGCAATGCAGGAACACCTTCCGTGGTGGCGTATTGAAGCGCCTCGCGAGGTGCCTGGGCGAGTACGCGCTGGGATGCTTCACGCAAGGCCTCGGCTGGAAACCCGTCAGCCGAAGGCAAGCCGCCCCCCAGCGACACCAGGCCCGGTCGACCCATGAGCTTCATCAGTTCGCGAATCATTGAAGGTGTCAATCGACTGGTGCGCCGAGCAAACCTGAAGGTCGTGGGGTCCGTGTCCATAGGATCCTGTCGTCTATTAAACACACCACCAGTGCGCCTGGAGAGGGTGGTTCCAGGAGCCTCTTTAGCTGTACTGCAGCGCAGATCGAATCGCGGCAGATCCGTTGACGGACATTATATTGTCCATTAGGATGGCGTCGACCAACCACACTGCCAAGGACTGGACCGCATGGACACGCGCACGATGAAATGCCTTCTGACGCCGATCGCCGCGGTGTTGGCCGCTTGGCCGGTGATGGCGCAGACCACCTCCGAGGCCGCAGGGGGCAAGCAGGTGGTCGAGGTCACGGCGTCCAAGCGCAAGCAGTTGGTGATCGATGTGCCGTACTCGATCACCGCGATCGGCGGCAGCGAGATCGCCGACCGCGGCGTCACCGACATCCAGCAGATGCAATCGGTGGTGCCGTCGCTGTTCATCAACCAGAACGCACCAGGCGCCAGCCGCATTCAACTGCGCGGTCTGTCGCAAGGTGTGGGCTACGGCGCCGCACTGGTGGGCACCTACCTCGACGAGATCTCGCTGAACATGCCCGACGCACAGCGCTCGCTCG
>CAZUKT010000420.1:0-4475 GCA_964620975.1 uncultured Rubrivivax sp.
TGACGCAACCGGGCTTGACCTTCATGATGTCCAGCACCTTCTTGCCCGCGCCGGACGTGGCGGTGACCACCATGTCCATCTCGGCGATGTGCGTGTCGGCGCGCGCCGACAGCACGATCCTGGCGTCGGGCGTCTGCTGCAGGATCGATTCCTTCAGCGCCAGCAGCTTGGCAGTCTCGGGCGAGACCAGCGTCACCTCTTCAGCCGCCCGCACCAGCAGCCGCGAGCAGGCCGAACCGATGGCGCCGGTGGCGCCCACCACCATGGCCTTGAATTTGACGCGTTCCTTGCCCTTGGGGGCGGGCAGCAGGCGCAGGCGCAGCACCGCGTCATGCGCCGCCCACAGCGCGCCGCTGGCGCTGTAGCTGTTGCCGGTGGTGATGGGCAGGGGTGCACGTTTGGCCACCGTGGCGCCGGCGTCGCCCACCACCTTGGTAAAGGCGCCCAGGCCCATGATCTGCGCGCCGAGTTTTCTGGCCATGGCGGCCGCCGCCAGCAGCCGCCGGTAGGTGAATTCGGGGCTGTGGTTCATGATCTCCTTGGGCGTGCCACCCACGCTGATGAGCCAGCCTTCGGCTTCAACGCCCGTGGGCGACTTGATGCCCTCGACCTTGCTGTAGACAAAGGGTGGCGCGTAAGCCATGACCTTTTCCAGCGAATTCATCAGCACCGGCGGCGACACACGCGACAGCAGGTCGATGGCCTTGACCTTCTTGAAATACTCCTGCGACAGCGGGTGGATGACAAAGGCAAAGCGGTTCATGCGCCGCACGCCGTTGGGGTACAGGATGCGCGGCGCCAATTGCAGGCCACCCACGATGTCGAGGATGTCGTCTTCAAGAATTTCGTCCGGTGCCTTGCCGGTGGCTGCCAGCACCATGGCGTCCAGCAACTCGGGGCCCAGCACGTGGCCTTGCAGCACGGGCGAGCCGTCCACCACCATGCTCACGCCCTTGTCCTTGAAGCGCGCCAGGCGTTCTTCGTTGACGTTGGTGGTGATCACCGTCTTGCCCGCCAGCTCTTCGATGCCGAAGTCGTCCAGTTCGTGCACCGGCGCCACCACCACGGTGGCTTTGGCCATGGCCTTGCCCAACACATGGCGCGTCCAGCGGCGCTGCAGCGCGGCGGGCACCACACGCGGTGGCTTCCAGTCCTGCACGTAGTGCGCGCCGCTGGCATACAGGCCCAGCGCGTCCAGGCTGGTCAGCAGCTTGGGCAGGCCCAGTTGCAGCAGCGGGTCGGCAAAGTGCAGGTTGGGCGTGTATTCCTGCATCGCCATGGCCAGCTTGTAGTGCGTCAGGCCGCTGAAGAACAGCACTTTGGCGTTGTCAAAGTAGCGGCCCAGCTCGGTCTGCGTGTGGCGCAGCGCCCATTCCAGCAGCACCTCGCGCAGCCGCGTGCCGGTGGTGACGGGCGTGTGCAAGGTAGAGCCCTGCAGGCGCGCCACCTGGGCGTCGGTCAGGCTGTGGGCGCGCAGGCGGCCCGTCTCTTTAAGCACACCCAGGCCGATGGCCTCGGCGCGGCCGTCCCACTGCTTGATGAGCGCGGTGGCACGCGCCACCTGGCCGTCTGTACCCAGGCGCTGCACACGCAGCCTTTGGCCCGACAAGGTGGTGGTGAAGGCAAAGTCCTGGCTGGTTGACCCGAGACTGATGCTGATCACGTTCTTCATGGTGCGCCTGCGCGAAAGTACGGTGCAGGAATCATGGAGCGCACACGTGGACACCACCTTGATCGGCGACATGGCACGGTCAATTGCCCTGCCCCGCCTCAAACGCGCCGCCGGCCTGCTGACACGGCTGCTGCCGGTGCCACAGCCGACCATGCTGGTTGGCCCCGGCGCCAGCGCACGGCTGGGCCAGGCGGTGGGCGGTTTTGGACACAGCAAGGTGCTGGTGGTGACCGACGCGATGGTGCGCAAACTTGGACTGCTGCGCGGGCTGACTGACGCGCTCGCGGCCAGCGGCACGGCGTTTGTGGTGTTTGACGAGATCGGCGCCGACGCCCCCATGCCGCAGGTGGAAGAAGGCATCGCCCGCTACCGAGCCGAGCGCTGCGACGCCATCGTCGCCTTTGGTGGTGGCTCGGTGCTGGACGCAGCCAAGGCCTTAGGCCTGGCCGTGGCCAACGGCAAGCACCCCAGCCAACTGGTGGGCTACTTTCGTGGCCGCCACGGGCCGCCACCGTTGTATGCCGTGCCCACCACGGCGGGCACGGGCTCGGAGGTGACGGTGGCCGCCGTGTTGTCTGACCCTGCCGGGCACCGCAAGCTGGTCATTGCCGACACCCGCCTGGTGCCGCGCATGGCTGCCCTGGATCCCTGCCTGATGACCGGTCTGCCGCCCGCCATCACCGCCGCCACTGGCATGGACGCACTGACGCATGCCGTGGAAGCCTTCATCGGCCAATGGGGCACCCCGTTCACGCGGCGCATGTCGCTGGCCGCCGTGGCGTTGATTTACCGCCACCTGCCCACGGCCTTTGACCACGGGCAGGACCTGGCCGCACGCGAACAAATGGCCCTGGCCGCCAGCTACGCCGGCCTGGCCTTCACACGGGCCAACGTGGGCAACGTGCACGCGCTGGCGCACCAGCTGGGGGCCAGGTACCACACACCCCACGGCCTGGCCAACGCGCTGCTGCTGGTGCCGGTACTGAAGTTTTGCGCCGATCCAGCGCAAGCAGCGCTGGCCCAGTTGGCGCTGCAGGCCGGTGTGGCAAAGGCCGCTGACGACGAGGCCACGCAGGCCGCCAGGTTCATTGAATCCGTGGCCGCACTGAATGCGCGGCTGGGCATCCCCACCCACCTGGACGCCCTGCGCGAAGCCGACATCCCAGCCCTGGCCGCGGCCGCCTGCGCCGAGGCCAATGCCAACTACCCCGTGCCGCAGGTCATGCGGCAGATGGACGCCGAGGCGCTGCTGCGCGGCTTGCTGCCAGGCCGCGTGACGGTGCGCCGCGCGCCACGTAAGGCCGCGCGCAAAACACCGCGCAAGCGGCCCGCCGCAGCCCCAATCGCTTAGGACCGACGGCGGGTACTGAATTCCTTGCGCAGGCGCTTGAGCAAGGCCGGCCGCTCGGGCATGGGCGCGCCACAAGAAGTGCGCGCCTTGATGGCCTTGTCCAGCGCGCCGTCAAGGCCGTTGCGGTCTACCGAGTACGAGGTGTTGTGGTTCTTGCCCCGCCTGTCGGTCCAGGTGGCCACCACACGCAAGATGGGGCCAGACGCGGCTTCGATCCACTGGAAACGAATGCCCGCCGTGCCGGTGACGTTGGTGATCATCAAGCGCCCGGTTTCGCTGCCCCCACGTTTGGTGGCCTTGGGCAGGCCCAAGGCACGGGCCTCTTTTTCGGCCGCCCGCCGGGCTTTTTCGGGCCCACCCCATTTGCCGGAGGCAAAGAACTTGGACTGGCCCGCGCCGCCGCCATTGATACGCAGCTGGTGGCCTTCGACAACGCCTTCTCGGCGGATCGCAACAATGTGTGAATGCATGGCTCTCATGCCAGCGAATGGCATCTCCGGGTCTTAGGCAAACCAAACCATACGAAGGCTTGGCGTAAACCCGGATGTTATAGCCCCCAGGGCATACCCCCTATTGTGGATGTCCCCAAGCCGAATTGCTGGCAGCCCAGGACTCGGCCGCCGCGCCGGGCTTGGGCGGGGGCCCATCGGCAACAGCCGAACTTTGGCGTCCAATAGCCGCATGCACAGCACCCAAGACGAATCCACCGCCCGCACCGAAGACCGCCTGGTGAACCTGGAAATCAAGGCCAGCTACGCCGAGGACTTGCTCGACAGCCTCAATGCGGTGGTGGTGCGCCAGCAAAAGCAGATTGACCTGCTGACGCGTGAAGTGGCGCGCCTGGCGCAGCAAAGCCAGTCGGCCGACGCGCCCGCGCCGCACAGCCCACGCGACGAGCTGCCGCCGCACTACTGAGCACGGGTCAGGGCTTGCCAGACAGCGCGTTGCCCACCAGCCGCGCCGTGATGTCCACAATCTGGATCATGCGGTCGTAGGCCATGCGGGTGGGGCCAATGACACCCAGCGTGCCCACGATGCGGCCGTCCACTTCATAGGGCGCGGTGACAACGCTGAGTTCTTCAAACGGCACCACTTTGCTTTCGCCACCTATGTAGATGCGCACGCCCTCGGCGCGGCTGCTGACTTCCAGCAGCCGCATCAGTTCTGTCTTTTGCTCAAACACGTCAAACAGGCGCCGCAGGCTGGACATGTCGTTGCCAAAGTCCTGCACGGTGAGCAAGTTGCGTTCGCCCGAGACGATGACCTGGTCGGTGTTTTCGGCCAGCACCTCGGTACCCGCCTGCACCGCCGCCTGCATGAGTGCGGCGATCTCGGTGCGCAAGGCGTCAATCTCGTGTTTGAGCCGCTCGCGCACGTCTTCAATCGTCAACCCGGCGTAGTGCGCATTGAGGTAGTTGCTGGCCTCTACCAGTTCACCCTGCTGGTAGTCAC
>CAZUKT010000421.1:0-4439 GCA_964620975.1 uncultured Rubrivivax sp.
GGGCGAGTTTCTGGCGTGTACGTGGACGCGCTGCAAAAGGGCAACCCCTGCTTGTTCCCGTCTCCAGGCGCGAAGGCCGGGCACACCGTGGACGTGCGCAAGCCGTTTCGCCGGGCCAGACCCGGATCAGATTCTTCGGCACACGCTGCGCCACACCGCCATCACCCATCTTGTCCAGGCCGGCGTGGACCTGCTCACCGTGAAGCGGATCAGCGGGCACAAGACGCTGGCGATGGTCGAGCGGTACTCCCTCCAGAACTGCACGCACATTCAGGCCGCCATGGACAAGCTGCAAGCCCGGTTCAAGCTGGCGTCCTGATCGACAACGGCTGTCAGGCAGGTGCCACGGCAACCTTGCTTCCGTTCCGTTGAATGTCCGCAGTGCGGCCGGCAGCTCTGGTCAGTGGCCCGCCCCTATCGACCCATTGCTGACGTAGCGCCAACACATCTGACCGCCGCAAAGCGGTGCTCAGCGAGTCAGTGCTTGACCTGCAGTGGCGACTTCGCCAGGTGTCGAAGAACGAATATTCTGCGACTTTGAACGAATAAACAGCGACCCACTTTCGGGACTGTTGGCCAAGCGTGGCGCGGCTTTCCGCGCGTTTTGATGCTCCGGGTCGTCAGTTGCACTTTGGCAACGAAGTCCTCCGTTCGAACGAATATTCTGCGCTTGCGTTGCATTTTGAACGCATAAACTGCGCCTGTGTTGCACTCCCGTTGAGCGGTTGCAATGGCCTCCAAGTCGCCTCCGAAGTCACTTCCTGTTCGTGGCCGCGCACCAGGTGCACTTGAAGGTGTTGCGAGCAAGCGCTGGAGACAACTCGAGCGCGTTGCACAGGCCCTGCGCTCGGTGGGCGACAAGCCGATGACGCACGCCCGGGCCGGACGACTGGCCCAACGCTGCGGCGGTCGCCGGGCAACGATCTACCGCGGCCGCTCACGTCTTGCTGGGATCGGCGAGGCCACAGCCATCGCTGGTCGAACACGTGGCTGGAAGCCTCTGGCCTCTCGCCTTTCTGCCAAGCAGGAGCAAGGCATCGAGGAGGCCATCAACGTCCTGCGCAAGAAGCATGGGCCTGTCCGCGTGGTCGACCTGGTCGAGGAAGTCGCTGCGAGGTGTCGGCTGCTGCGCGTGCCCTGCCCTTCTCGCCCGGCCATCGACCGACGTCTGAAGCGCTCCTCCGGCCTTAAGGTTCATCGCCGTGGCGTGGCAGCGCCCGGCAACGCGGATCCCAAGATCTCTCCCGGCTCCTTCATCGTTCATCGGCCGCTGGACGTTGTCCAGATCGACCACACGCCGATGGACATCGTCGTGGTCGACGACCTGTATCGCCAGCCACTGGGCAAGCCCTACCTGACCCTGGCCACCGACGTGGCCACGCGCTGCATCCTGGGCTTCGTGATCTCCTTCGTGCCGCCCGGCGCGGGCACGGTGTCGCTTTGCATGACGCTCGTCGTGTCGCCCAAGGCCGCCTGGCTCAAGCAACTCGGCGTCGTCGGCGTCTGGCCGATGGCGGGGCTGCCCAAGACTCTGCACTTGGACGGCGCGGCCGAGTTCAAGAGCAAGGCACTCAAGCGCGGATGTGGCCAGTACGGCGTCGAACTGGTCTACCGCGAGCGCACGCACCACGGCGGTCACATCGAGCGGCTGATCGGCACGAAGATGAGCAAGCTCAAGAGCCTGCCCGGCGCCACGGGTGGTTCGCCCAAGGCGCGCCGCTCCTACGACCCCGACAAGCACGCTGCGCTCACCCTTGGCGAGCTGGAGGCCTGGTTCGCGCAGCAGATCGTGGGGCGTTACCACCAGGACCCGCACCGGGGCCTCAAGGGTGGCACGCCAGCTGGCGCCTGGGCGCTGCATCCGGCACCGGGTTTGCCGCCTGGGCCGCTGAAGCGCTTTCGGATCGCGTTCCTGCCAGCCATCAGCCGCACGCTGCGCCGCGACGGCATCGTTTTCGAGCACTTGCGCTACTGGCACCCGGTCTTCTCGCAGTGGCTGGCCCGCCGGGACCGGCTGACCCTGCACTTCGACCCCCGCAACCTGTCCAAGCTGTACGTGCCTCACGAGGGCGACTACCTGGAGGTGCCGTTCGCGGATCTGCGCATGCCAGCCGTGAGCCTGTGGGAGGTCCAGGCCGCAACTCGCCACTTGCGCCTGGCCGGGCAGAAGTCCATCAACCCGGCGCTGCTGATCGAAGCCATCGACAAGCAGCGCGAGATCGTGCGGGTCGCACAGGCCAAGACCCGCAAGATGCGCCGCAAGCAGCAGGTCGCGCACCGCCCCGCCACCGTCGGTATCGACCCGCTGAACGAGGCCGCCGCACCTGGGCCGAAGTCCGACATCGACTGGAGCAAGCCTGCCGTTCCCTTTGAGGGAGAGGTTTGGCCCAGCCGCCGCCGCTGACACAAGACTTTGGGAGGTTCGCCATGCCCGCACATGCACACGCACATCTCACCGCCGAGGCTCGTGTCATCGCTGACCTCGACGATGCCCGACGGATTGCCCACCTGGCCGAGGATCACTGGATCGACTACCCGCGAGCGCGGCAGGCCCTGCAGGAGTTGGAACGGTTGCTGGCCTGCCCGGAGAGGACCCGCATGCCGGGGCTGCTGCTTCACGGCGAATCCAACATCGGCAAGTCCATGGTCATCCAGAAGTTCCTGCGCGCCCACCCGGCGCGTGAGTTCAACACCGACACCGGATTGCTGCAGGTCGATGTACTTGCCGTGGAGATGCCGTCGGCGCCGCAGGAGCGGCGGCTGTACGGGCAGTTGCTCATGGCGTTGAACGCGCCTTACCGGCCTGGCGACAGGTTGGCCGCCGTGGAGTACACGGCATTGACGCTGCTGCGCAAGGTCGCCCCGCGCATGATCGTCGTCGACGAGGTGCACAACCTGCTGGCCGGCACTGCGCACGAACAGCGCGCGTCGCTGAACCTGCTGAAGTTTCTGTCAAACCAGCTCAAGTGCACGATCGTCGTGCTCGGTACGCGTGACGCGCTGGCTGCGATGCAGACCGACGCCCAGATCGCCAGTCGATTTCCAGGCTTCGAACTCCCGCGGTGGCAGGAGAACGAAGACTTCCGCGGCTTCCTGGCTGGGTTCGAGCGTCAGTTGCCGCTGCGGCAGGCATCCAGGATCTCAGGCAGCCGCGCGATGGTCAGCGCGATCATGAGCGCCACCAGCGGCATCACGGGGCACATCAGTGAGCTGCTGTCCCGCGCGGCGGAGGCGGCGATTCGCTCGAAGAAGGAGTGCATCACGCCGGAGCTGCTGCAGTCTGTGATCGGTGCGCGCACGTTCGCATGAGTGCCACCGCCGCACGGCATGCCGGCCTGCCTTTCGTTCCGCAACCCGCATCCAACGAGCTACTCGGCTCGTGGCTGCTGCGCGTTGCGCAGCTCTACGGCCTGGGCTTGAGGACGTTGTTGAGCCGGTTGGGTACGCTCCAGCCTGACGTGGCCCACCTGCCCCATTGGTTTGCCATCGACGCCAACTCCGTCAGCCTGAATGCACTATCTGCGGCGGCGCGTCTGTCGCGAGTCGATCTCGCAGCGATGGCGCCATCTGGTTGCCGTCCACGCTGGCCCGGAGAACTCGGGGTCTGCGAGCGATGCCTGGCGGATGCGAAGGACACTGGTCAGCCGCTCACGTGGAATCGGAACTGGATGAGCCCGTTGGCCACCGTCTGCAACATCCACGGCACTTGGCTTACGCCGATTGCGATACGCACGCTGGCAGGCATCCGTCATGCTGGGGACATCGCCAGGGTGATTCAGCACGTAGCGGTGGCACAGCGGCCCGCTGCCGAGGCAGCTTACGCCAGCGATGCCCTGTGGTTGCAGGACCAGTGCACCGCGCGGACGGTCAGTCACGCGCCATGGGGGAGGATCCGGCCGCAGGAGTTGATTGGGATCCTGGACGCGGTGGCTCGTGAGGTGGTCGCGGCATCGGGCTCAGGTGCTGACTCCTTTGACCTACAGGCTGATCGACAGCAGGCAACTAGCGCGAGCTTTGCTCTTGCGCTGGGCCACGGCGAGAGGGTTGGCGTGTCGCTGCCAACACAGCTTCGACACCGCCAGTGGCTCCTGGCCCGAGTGGCCCACGTGTTGCGATGGCCGCCGGACGAAAGGGCCTGTTTCAAGTCTTGGCCTGCTGCATCGATCAAGCGGTTGGCATCGATGCGCAACGGTTCCGCTGAGGTGCTCACATGGATCTGTCCCCCAGCGGCTGAGCTTGTCCGGCAGCAAGACTCGTTGCAGCGGGAGTTGGGCATCTCGCCCAGGTACTTCAAGGCATGCTCGGCTCTATTCGATTCGATTCGTTGACCCGGTCAGCTTGCCTGGCTGCGATGCCCCAACGGGGCGCCATCGCAGAATATTCGTTCAGGGTCGCAGCTTATTCGTTCAAAGTCGCAGTTATTTCGTTCTTCGACACCC
>CAZUKT010000422.1:0-4432 GCA_964620975.1 uncultured Rubrivivax sp.
ATCACGCGCACCAGGTTGGCGTCGGTCATGGGCGTGAGCGGGTGGTGGCGCATGGGGCTGTCAGACAGCAGCACATCGCCCACAAAGAGGTGGCCCTTGAACACGGTGCGGCCGTTTTCAGGGAAGGCTGGCGTCACCAGTGCAAAGTCGGCACCAGCGCCAGCACCAGCACCAGCACCAGTTCCAGGTCCAGCACTTGCGCCTGAACCTGTGCCGGCCTTGGCGTCGGCCAGCAGCGCCTGCGCCACCGGGCCGATGTTGCCTTGCGGCGTGCTGTCAAAGGTGGAGCAGACCTTGAAGTAGATCTGCGGCGCGCCCTGCCCACGCAGCCAGCGTGCGGCGGCCAGGCTTTGTGCCACGGCCTCGTCCACGGGCGCGGTGCGTGACTTCAGCGCCACCACCACGGCGTCCACATCGGGCACGGGCGCGGCCGGCACACCAATGCTCTGCACCACCCGCATGCCGGCGCGCACCAGGTTGTTGGCCAAGTCGGTGGCGCCGGTAAAGTCGTCGGCGATGCAACCCAGCTTGAGCGTCATGCCGGGTCCTCAGGCACGGCCTGCGGCACCTGGATGCCGGGGAAGATCTTGATCACGGCGCTATCGTCTTCACGGCCAAAACCTGCCGTGCTGGCCTGCATGAACATCTGGTGCGCCGTGCTGGAAAGTGGCAGGGGGAACTTGCTGCTGCGCGCCATGTCCAGCACCAGGCCCAGGTCCTTGACGAAGATGTCCCCGGCCGACAGCGCCCAGTGCCATGGCTTCAGCCGCCGCCGCAATGTGCACCCCCGTCAGCAGTTGGTTGATGATCTTGACCTTGCTGCCGGCGCCGGCGCGGCCGCCCAGTTTGTGGACACGTGCGGCCATGGCGTCGGGCACGCCGCCGCAGCGTGCGTAGGCCTCGGCACGGCCGGCGGTCATCATGGTCATCTGGCCGCTGGCGGCCTTGGCCGCGCCGCCAGAGATGGGCGCGTCCAGCAGCCACAGGCCCAGGTCTTCAAGCCGCGCTTCCAGTGCCGCCGCCCAGGTGGGGTCCACGGTGGAACACATCACAAAGACGCTGCCACGGGGCAGCGCGGTGGCCACGCCACCGCTGCCAAAGAGCACGTCTTCGGTCTGCGCGGCGTTGACCACCACACACACCACCACGTCGCAGCCGGTGGCCAATTCGGCCGCGCTGGCGCAAGCCGTGCCGCCGCCCGCCGCAAAACTGGCCGCCACGCCGGGCCGCAGGTCAAACACACGCGGCGCCAGGCCGCTGCGGCGCAGCGACTGCGCCATGCCGTGGCCCATGGCGCCCAGACCGATGAGGCCCACGCTGGGCTTGGCTGCGTCAGCGCTGCGGTCCGCAGGCTCTGCGGCAGGACCGGGGAAAGTGGGCATGAAGGTCCGCCTTGATGGGGAGAATTGGTCAGGTCATCCTACAACTTGGGGCGCCGGGGCTGATCAGGGTTGACACGGCCCAGACCGGCGCGCACGGCGGCGTGAACCTGCTGCGCTGTGGCTGCCGTGTGGCCTGCGTGGCACTTTGATGGTCCGGCTTGACCGCAGCGCGCTGCAGTGCTGCATCGCACCGAAGCGCCGCTACCTTGAGGTCGAACTCCGCGACTTCGACGGCCAGCGCGACCCTCGCCTTCTCAAGCAAGGAAGTCACCAGTGACCGCCACACCTGCCCCTTGAATTCAACTTCACAACCTGGAGTTCCTGGGCATCCGGCAACGGGTCAAGGAGCGCGAGCTCGAAGATCGGTTGATCGACAGACCGCGCGACTTCATCCTGGAGCTGGGCTACGGCTTTTGCTTCATCGGTCGGCAGCACCGCGTCACGCTCGGACGCAACGAATACCTCATCGACCTGCTCTTCTATCACCGCCTCCTGAAGGCGCTTGTTGCCGTGGAGCTGAAGGTCGGCAAGTTCGAACCCGAGTATGCCGGCAAGATGGACTTCTACCTGAACCTGCTCAACGAGAAGGAACGGGCGCCCGACGATGCGCCGTCGATCGGCATCATCCTGTGTGCCGAGAAGGACAACCTCGAAGTCGAGTTCGCGCTGAAGAGCAACGCCGACCCGATCGGCATGGCTGACTACCAGTCAATGGGTGCTTTGCCGACGCGGCTGCGCGGCAAGTTGCCGACCGCGAAGCAATTGGAAGACGCGATGCCTGACGCATTGCCCAGGTCGAAATGAAGGTCGACTGCCTCTACAGAATCTACGAAGGACACGACCAGATGCTGGAGCAGAGTGAGTCGCTTGATCCGCTGGCACGCGAACTGAATGACACGCTCGAGCAAGCGGCGGACGCGAGTCGCCCCCAAAGATGACCGGCGTGGCAGCGGCTGCGCCATGGCGCTCAGCCCTCGATCCGATCAGTAGCGCCCGAACGCGGCCTGCACGCCAGCCGCATCTGCCCCATGCGCCAAAGCCAGTGCCAGCAGCACCCTGGACTTGGCCGGCGTCAGCGTGTCCCCGGCGCAGGTGCCGTTCGCGTCGTCGTCGAACTCCATGTTGCGCAGCACGATGCCGGTGGCCGAGCGCGGCGAGCGAACCACCACCACCCCCTGGCCTGCCGCGTCCCGCGCAGCGGCCGCCAGCACATCGCTGAGCGCGGCAGTGCCCGGCCCGGCCACGACGATGCCGCGTGCGCCGGCGGCCACCAGGGCATCGAAGGCCTCGCGCCCGTCGTCCTGGTGCCCCATGACGATGTCGACCCGGGGCAAGGCATCCAGCTGCGACACATCGAACTCGGTGTCTGCGGTGTGGCAACGCGCCGGCCGCTTGTAGACCTGCAGCCGGTCGTCCACCACCCAACCCAGGATGCCGAAGACCGGGGCCTTGAAGCTGTCCACCGTCATGGTGTCGGTCTTGTGCACGTCGCGCGCGGCGATGACCTGGTCGTTCATCACCACCAGCACGCCCAGGCCCGCGGCCTGCGGGCTGGCCGCCGCCACCACGGCCCGGTACAGGTTCATCGGCCCGTCGGCGCTGAGGCTCGTGGCCGGGCGCATGGCGCCCGTAACCACCACGGGCTTGCGGCTCTTGACCACCAGGTTCAGGAAGTAGGCAGTTTCTTCCAGCGTGTTGGTGCCCAGCATCACCACGGCGCCGTCGCAGTCGGGCTGCTCCAGCCAGGTGTTGATGCGCCGTGCCAGCGGCAGCAGCACGGCCGCACCCAGGTTCTGGCTGGCCACCTGAGCCACCTGCTCGGCATGCAGGCGGGCCACGTCACTGAGCATGGGCACGGCAGCCAGCAGTTCATCCACCCCGGTGACTGCGGCGCGGTAGCCGGCGTAGTGCGTGCGGCTGTCTGCGGCACCGGCAATGGTGCCGCCCGTGCCCAGCACGACGATGGAGGGCAATACCCCTGCGGTGGTGTTGCGGCCCGACTTCATGGCGCGCTCACGCCGCTGCGGGCCGCACCCAACCCTTGCCCGGCACGGCGTCGAGCAGGCTGCGCGTGTAGGGATGCTGGGGGTTGGCAAAGATGTCAGCGGTGGCTCCGGCTTCCACCAACTGGCCCCGGCTCATGATGGCGATCTCCTCGCACACGGTGGCCGCCACGCGCAGGTCGTGCGTGCTGAAGAGCAGCGACAGGCCCATCTCGCGGCGCAGTTCGGCCAGCAACTCCAGCACCTGCTTTTGCACCGAGACGTCCAGCGCCGACACGGGTTCGTCGGCGACGATGAGTTTGGGCTTGACGGCCAGCGCGCGTGCGATGCCGATGCGTTGGCGCTGGCCGCCGCTGAATTCATGCGGGTAGCGGTCCACTGCCTCGGGCTTCAAGCCCACGCGGCGCAGCAACTCGCGGGCCTCGGCGTGCGCTTGCTCGTAGGAGACGCCCTGCACGCGGGCGCCCAGCGAGACGATGTCGCCCACCTTGTGGCGCGGGTTCAGTGACGCAAACGGGTCCTGGAACACCATCTGCACATGCCGCCGCAGCGGACGCATCTCGCCGCGGGTGCGGCCAGTGAGGCGCTCGCCGTCGAGCAGGATCTCGCCACCGTCGGCCTGCTCCAGACCGATGATGCAGCGCGCCAGCGTGCTCTTGCCCGAGCCCGATTCGCCCACCAGGGCCAGCGAACTCTGGCGCGGCACCACCAGGCTCACGCCCTGCACCGCAGCCACGGTGCGGCCCTTGCGGGTGAACAGCCCGCCGCTGGCGCGGTAGGTCTTGTGCAGCGCCTTCACCTGCAGCAGCGGTGTGACCTTGCTGTCTGCTGCTGGCCCGGCCGTGCGCGCACGCGGCTCCAGGCGCGGCACCGCAGCCACCAGGGCCTGGCTGTAGGCAGCCTGTGGCGCACTCAGCACCTGCATGGCAGGGCCGCTTTCGACGATCTCGCCGTGGCGCATCACCACCACGCGGTCGGCGATCTCGGCCACTACGCCGAAGTCGTGCGTGATGAAGAGCACCGCCGTGCCGTGCTTGCGCTGCAGCT
>CAZUKT010000423.1:0-4417 GCA_964620975.1 uncultured Rubrivivax sp.
CGAATCAAAGTGGCTGCAGGAACAGTTTGCCAAGGCACCGGCCAAGGGCTTCCGCTTCCTGGCCACCTGGGAGGCGGGTTTCCGCAACATGACGACGCGCGAGCCGCTGAATTCACCGGCCGACGCCAAGGGCAAGAAGCTGCGAACCTTTCCCAACGAGATGATGCGCTGGACGCTCGAGGCCATGGGTTTCAACATCCAGATCATGCCGCTGCCCGAGGTCTACCTGGCCATTCAGCAAGGCGCGGTGGCCGGGCAGGAAAACCCCGTGGACACCATCTACTCCAACAAGTTCTACGAGGTCGCGCCCAACGTCACGCTCACCAACCACGTCTACAGCCCGATCCCGCTGGCGGTGTCGGAAAAGACCTGGGCCAAGCTCTCGCCAGCAGACCAGAAAGCCGTGACCGAGGCGGCGCAACTGGCCGGCAAGTACAGCCGCGACTTCATCGCCGGCAACGACGCCAACCAGCTCAAGGAAATGGCCACGAAGGGCGCCAAGATCAACGCCAAACCCGACGTGACGGCCTTCCGCGCTGCCGTGCAACCGGTGTACGCCAAGGCGCGTGACAAGTACGGTGCTGACGTTGACGCCTTCCTCAAGGACGCCGAAGCCGTGCGCAAGGCCGTCAAGTAAGGCCGCACCATGCCCGCCTTCCTGACCCCGGTGGCGCCGGCGCCAACGCCGATGCGTTGGCTGGGCCGTGTCGTGGACTGGGCCGTGATCGCCATCGGCGGCACGATGGCGCTGCTGGTGTTCTTCAACGTCAGCCTGCATGTCATCCACATGGACCTGGCATGGGTCACCGAACTCGGTGAATTGCTGCTGGTGTGGGTGACCTTCCTGGGTGGCGCCTGTGCCGCGCAGCGGGGTGCCCACATGACCATCACCGAGTTCATCGACAAGCTCAAGCCGGCGCCACGGCGCTGGGCCGACGCCACCGTGCAGGCCCTGTGCCTGGCCATGCTGCTGGTGCTGGCGCGTTTTGGCTGGTCTTTGGTGGCGGGCAACTGGGGCAACCAGCTCACGGTGCTGGAGTGGCCCATGGCCATCCAGTACATGGGCATGGCGGTCGGCTGCACCTTGATGGCGGTTTTTGTGTCGTTTGACTTGTGGCAGATCTTGCGGGGCGTGCCGCGCGAGAAGCGCTACCCGGTATCGGAGTAACGCCATGCTGGCCCTGTCGCTGTTCGGTGTGTTCTTCGTCATTGCGCTGGCGGGCGTGCCGCTGCTCTACGCCATCCTCATCACCACCGTGGGCACGATCTGGTTCCAGGGCTTGACGCACCCGATGGAAACGATCTTCCTGTCCTTCATCGGCGGCGTGGAGCCCTTCATCCTGCTGGCCGTGCCGCTGTTCATCTTTGCCGGCGAACTGCTGGCGCAAGGCGGCGTGGGCAAACGCATCGTCGAATTTGCACGCGTGCTGTTTGGCTGGCTGCCCGGCGGGCTGGGCGTGGCCACGGTGGTGAGTTGCACGCTGTTCGGCGGTGTCTCGGGCTCGGCCATTGCCGACACGGCGGCGATCGGCTCGCTGGTGATTCCGGCCATGGTCGCGCGGGGCTACTCGCGTGGCTTCGCAGCCGCGCTGCTGGCGGTGGCCGGCACCATTGCGTTGCTGATGCCGCTGTCGATTCCGTTCCTGGTCTATGCCTTCATTTCCGGTGTGTCGATGCGCACCTTGTCCATGGCCGGGCTGGTGCCGGCGCTGGCCTCGGCGCTGGCGCTGGTGGTGGTGTGCATGTGGCACGGCAGGAAGAGCGGTTGCGACAACGGCGAAGACCGCTCTACGCCGGCGCAGATCTGGGCCGCCACGCGCGACGCCGGGCCGGCGCTGCTGATGCCGCTGATCATCATTGGCGGCATCTGGACCGGCGTTTTCACGCCCAGCGAATCGGCGGCGGTGGCGGTGGTCTACGGGTTGCTCGTGTCGCTGTTCTATTACAAGGACTTGACGTGGCGGC
The DNA here is from genome assembly GCA_964620975.1 of uncultured Rubrivivax sp. Classification (GTDB taxonomy): domain Bacteria; phylum Pseudomonadota; class Gammaproteobacteria; order Burkholderiales; family Burkholderiaceae_C; genus Rubrivivax. The sequence goes on from CAZUKT010000423.1 coordinate 1,966, forward strand.
GCATTCCGCAACTGGTGCTCAACGCCTTCATGACCAGTGCCACGGTGATGCTGGTCATCGGTGCCACGGGCGCCATGGCCTGGCTCATCACGGTGGAGCAGGTGGCGGTGCAGATGGCCGCTTGGATACAGATCGTGGCCACCGAGCCCTGGATGTTCCTGCTGCTTTTCAACGTCTGCCTGCTGCTGCTGGGCATCTTCATCGAGCCACTGCCGGCCATGCTGCTGAGCGCGCCGCTGTTCCTGCCGCTGGCCAAGCACTTCGACATGGACATGGTGCACATCGGCGTGGTGATGACGGCCAACCTGGCCATCGCGCTGTACACGCCCCCGGTGGGCGGCACGCTGTTCGTGGCGGCCAAGCTCGCCAAGGCCGGCATCGGCGAAATCACCAAGGCGCTGTGGCCGCTGATGGCCGCCACCTTCACGGTGGTGCTGCTGGTGACTTACATGCCGCAGATTTCGCTGTGGCTGCCGCGCCTGATTGCGTCGTGGTGAACATGCAGGCGCTGGTGGTGGAATTCCGCATCAAGCCCGAGTGGGTGGATGCGTTTGCGCAGGCCATTGCGCACAACGCACTCGCTTCGCTGGGGCAGGAGCCAGGCTGCCGCTTGTTCGACGTCTGCCGCGACCCCGGCGACGCCACACTGTTTTTCCTGTACGAGTTGTACGTCGACGAAGCGGCCGTGCAGGCGCACCTGCACTCGCCACACTTCCTGCGCATGAACGCGGCCACGGCAAGCTGGGTCGACGCCAAGACCGTGCGCCGCTTCCAGCGCCTGGCCCTGCATGGCACGGCCTGAAACGGCCAACGCCTTGCGGCTTGCTCTTTTCGAGAACCCACCATGACGATCAAGCTCGGCTGCATCGCTGACGACTTCACCGGCGCCACCGACCTGGCCAACAACCTGGTGCGCGCCGGCATGCGCGTGGTGCAGACTATTGGCGTGCCTGGCGCGCCGGACATGCCCGCGCCCGAGGTCGACGCCGTGGTGGTGGCGCTCAAGTCGCGCACGGCGCCGGTGGCCGAAGCGGTGGCGCACAGCGTGGCGGCGGCGCGCTGGTTGCGGGCGCAGGGTGCAGGCCAGATCTACTTCAAGGTGTGTTCCACCTTCGACAGCACGCCGCAGGGCAACATCGGCCCGGTCGCGCAGGCCTTGCTCGCCGCTGCGCAAGCCGACTTTGCACTCGTCACACCGGCCTTCCCTGAAAACGGCCGCACGGTGTTCAAGGGCCACCTCTTTGTGGGCGATGTGCTGCTGTCCGACAGCCCCATGCGCCAGCACCCGCTCACACCCATGACCGACGCCAACCTGGTGCGGGTGATGCAGGCGCAACTGCGCGGCGCGTCGGCCGGGCTCATCGACCACCGCGTGGTGGCACAGGGCGTGGCGGCCGTGCGTGACCGCATAACAGCGCTGCGCCAGCAAGGTGTGGCCTTCGGCATTGCCGACGCAGTGAACGACGCCGACCTGCGTGTGCTGGCCGCCGCCAGCCAAGACCTGGCCGTGGTGGTGGCAGGCTCGGGCCTGGCCATCGGCATCCCGGCACTGCACGGTCTGCAGCCCAGTGCGCAGGCCGCGCAGTTGCCGCCTGCCGTGGGTTCGCAAGCCATCGTCAGTGGCAGTTGCTCGGCCGCCACCCAGGCGCAGGTGGCCGACTTCATCACACGCGGCGGCGCATCTTTTGCGGTGGACCCCTTGCACATCGCCGCCGGCCAGGATGTGGCCGCTGCGGCGCTGGCCTGGGCCGCGCCGCGCCTGGCCAGCGGCCCGGTGCTGGTCTATGCCACCGCCGCACCCGACGCTGTACGTGCGGTGCAGGCCCAACTGGGGGCCGAGCGGGCCGGCGCACTGGTGGAAGCCACACTCGCCCGCGTGGCGCAGGGCCTGGTGCAAGCCGGCGTGGGGCAGTTGCTGGTGGCAGGCGGCGAAACCTCCGGCGCCTGCGTGCAGGCCTTGGGCATCAAGCAATTGCGCATCGGGCCGCAGATCGACCCTGGCGTGCCCTGGTGCCATGCCGGCGCCACGGCGCTTGCGCGGCCGCTGCACCTGGCGCTGAAGTCGGGCAACTTTGGCAGCGTGGACTTCTTCACGCGCGCTTTCGCCCTGCTGCAGGGCACCTGATGAGCACAGAAAACGCAACTCGTGAAGAGATCTGCCGCGTCGGCCGTTCGCTCTTTGAACGGGGCTACGTACATGCCACCGCCGGCAACATCAGCGTGCGGCTGCAAGACGGTTTCCTCATCACCCCCACCGACGCCTGCCTGGGCGCCTTGGACCCGGCCCGCCTGGCGCGGCTGGACGCCCAGGGCATGCAGACCGGCGGCGACCCGGCCAGCAAGACGCTGGCCTTGCACCGTTGCATCTACGGTGCCGACACGGCGGCGGGCTGTGTCATCCACACCCACAGCACGCACCTGGTGGCCCTGACGCTGCAAGGGGTGTGGAGCG
>CAZUKT010000424.1:0-4020 GCA_964620975.1 uncultured Rubrivivax sp.
TCGGTGCTCAAGCGGGCCGTTTGGGCGCTGTGGCACGGGCTGGACGAGATGGAGCGCACCTGGCTGCCGGTGCAGCACGACTGGCGCCTGAATGAACGCCACTACGGTGCGCTGCAAGGCTTGAACAAGGCCGATATGGCCAAGCAATACGGTGCCGAGCAGGTGCTTGTCTGGCGCCGCAGCTACGACACGCCGCCGCCCGCGCTGGCGCCAACCGACCCGCGCAGCGAGCGCAGCGACTTGCGCTACGCCAAGCTGGCCGCAGATCAGGTCCCGCTCACCGAATGCCTGAAGGACACCGTGGCACGCGTGCTGCCGTTCTGGAACGAGCGCATCGCACCGGCCATCCTGTCGGGCCAGCGCATCGTCATCGCCGCGCATGGCAACAGCATCCGTGCTTTGGTCAAGTACCTGGACGGCATTGCCGACGCCGACATCGTGGGTGTCAACATCCCCAACGGCATCCCGCTGGTGTATGAACTGGACGCTGCGCTCAAGCCCATCAAGAGCTACTACCTGGGTGACGCCGAAGCCGCCGCCAAGGCCGCAGCGGCCGTGGCCGCGCAGGCTGGCGGCGCGCCCAAGGGCTAGCGGCCCAAACCCGGTTCAGTTGGGCAAGACGCCGTAAACCTGCTCGGGCAGCACGCGCGGCAGGCCGGTGCGTTCTGCCAGCGCGCCGACGATGGCGAACTCGGGCTGGCCCGTGTCTCGCTTGGGCGCACCCGGCACGGGTTTGCCATTGGCACCCAGCACCGCCATCACCATGGCAGCCGCAGCGGCCGTGGCACGGTGTGCCACGATGCCGGCTTCACCGTTCTTCAGGCGCACAAAGTCGCCCGGCGGGTACAGGCCAACCGCTCGGATCAGCGCTGCCGCAATGGGGCCACCCTGCTCTTCCTGGAACAACTGGCGCGCAGCCGCCTGGGGTGTCAGGGCCGGGCGCAGTGCACGCGGGCTGATCTTGGCTGCAAAGACATCGGCAGCACGCACCAGGTGCGCAAGTTCGCCCACCTCGGTCACCGCACGCGGGTAGCCCTGGCCGTCCAGCCGCTCGTGGTGGTCTTGCACGGCTTCAAGCCACAGGGGGTCGGCCACGCCGCTGTCGCGCAGCATTTGTGCCGACTGGTGCGGGTGGGCCCTGATCTGCTCCAGTTGCTTCTTGCTGGGCGGGTCGGGCTGCTCGGCCATGCGCGCCTGCAGTTCGGTGATGGATGCGTTCATGGTCAGCGCCACACGCACCGCCTGCCGGGTTTTGTCCTGTGGCCAGCCCAATTGGCGCGCCGTGGCCAGCACCACCGTGGTGGTGTGCAGCGCATGCGTCAACGCGTACAGGGCATGGCGTTTGTCGAGTTGGCGCACCGCCAGGTACAGCGCAGCGTCAAGATGGCGTTCGACCAAGGCGGTGTAGGCGTCGGCAAAGGTGTCCAGCGCAGGCACCAGGTCGGCGGCCTTGCCCAGCTGGCGCAGCAAGCCATCCAGGGCCCAGGTCTGCTTTTCGATGCTGTCAAACCACGTCTGGGTGTAGTTGTAGCTGCCCCCTGCCAGCGCCGCCGTGCCGGTGCCTGCACGCAGGCGCCGAGCCTCCTGGGCTTCTTCGTGGTCCACACATGCTCCACGCTCCAGCAAAGCGCTCAGTTGCTTGGCGTCCAGCACGCGTTGGCCTGCGGCCAGCAGCATGCGGCCCTGGCCGTCGAGAATGCGAAACGGCAGCGGCTGCCCCGGCGCCATCAGGTCACCCACCTGCGCCAGGGGCAAGCGCGGTTTCACATCAAGCGGGCCACGGCTTCGGCCAACAGGGGCACCACCGTGACGGCGTTGGTGGTGTGCGGCACGCAGTCGCTGCTCCACACATGGCGCACACCGGCTGCGTGCACCTGGGCCAGCGCGTCGCCAACGAACAAGCCATGTGTCACGGCCACGTCCACACTGAGCGCGCCGCAGGCCAAGGCGCCTTGCGCCGCCGAAACAAGTGTGCGGCCGGTGCTGGCCACGTCGTCCAGCACCACCACCGCACGCCCGCGCACGTCGGCACCGCGCAAGGCCACTTGCACGTCCCGGTCGCCGTGGCGCTGCTTGTGGCATACCGCAAAGTCAAGCCCGTTGGCCTGGGCGGCGGCGCGCACCCACTGGTCGGCTTCTTCGTCGGGCGCCAGCAGCAGCGCGCCGGGCACCAGCCGGGCCGCCAGGGCGCCCAGCAGCGGGGCCGCCGACACCGCCAGGCCGCGCCGGCCGGGCACCACTTCGTCCATCGTGGCCACGCGGTGCAGGTGGGGGTCGACCGTGATGACGGCGTCAAACCATGCCGCCAATGCGCGGCCGATGTGGCGCTGGCTGACGGCCTCGCCGGGGTGAAATTCCATGTCCTGCCGCATGTAGGCCAGGTAGGGCGCCACCAGGCTCAGGTGGCGGGCACCCAAGTCGCGCGCTGCAGGTGCCGCAATCAGCAACGCGGCAAGCTTGGCATTGGGCTGATGCAGGCCACGCACCAGCAGCACACGCTCGGGCAGGCGGCTGGGCAATGTGAGTTTGAGTTCGCCGTCTGGGAAGCAGTGGCTCTGCACGGCGCTGCAGCCCCAACCCAGGGCACGGGCCAGCGCGGTGGCCAGCGCGGCTTCGTCGTCAAAGTGCAGCACCAGGCTCATCGTGCGGGGCCCGCCAGGGTGCCGGGGCGGGGCTGCGAGGGGGGCCACTTCATCGGCAGGACTCTACACGGGCCGCGCGGCCACCGCCGTGCCGCGACTTGCCCAGGAAACCCGGCGCGCCGCGGCCCGCCAGCGCGCTGCGGCGTCAAGCGGCCAGTTCTTCGCCAATGGTGGCGCGCAGATGCTCGGCCAGCGCCCGGCGGTCGGCGTGGGCGGTGCCCTGCGCCGTCATCACCTGCAAGCGCACCACCACCTGGTTGCCACAGGCCAGCCGCCAAAGGCTCTGAATCAGCGTGGTGTCGCCCAGGTACTGCGCTGCCGTGCTCACCACGTTGCCGGCGTCAGAAAACCGCAGCGCCACCGGCTGCACCGGCGTGGCGGTGGCAATGGCGGCCTGCAGCAAGTTGGCATGAAAGGGCAGCAGCGTGTGGCCGTCGCCGGTGGTGCCCTCGGGGAACACGGCCACGGTGTCGCCAGAGTTCAGTGCTTCGGCCATCTGGTGCACCACGCGCAGCGCGTCGCGTCGCTTTTCGCGTTCAATGTAGAGCGTGCCACCGGCCGACACCAGGCGGTTGAGCAGCGGCCACTTCTGCACGTCGGCCTTGCTCACAAAGCGGGCCTCGGGGCACACCGCGTGGATGGCCATGATGTCTATCCACGACACGTGGTTGGCCACCACCAGCTTGGCGCCAGGGCGAAACTTGCCCTGCACCACAAGCCGCAGGCCCATCACACGCAGCATCTTGGCCGACCACCACGCCACAACGCCGTGGCGCTGCGTGGCGCTCATGGACCCAAAGCGCAGCAGCACGAGCAGCAGCCCATGCAGACCATGCAGGGCCACACGCAGCAGCCGCCATACAGCCCGAATGACCGTCATGCGCCGGCAGCCGCCTCAAAGGCCACGGTACCGGCCACCAGCGTGGCGCGCACACGGCCCGGCAGGGCCATGCCGGTGGACGCAAAACCAAAGGGCGTGTGCTTGCCCTGGCTGACCAGGGCCTGCGGTGTGGCCGACCATGCCGCAGCGAGGTCGAACACACACACGTCGGCCACGCCGCCTTCGATCAACCGGCCGGCGCTGCTGGATAGCGAGCCCAGCGCGTCGCCCAGCACACGCACCGGGTCGTGCGTGACGCGGGCCAGCGTCTGCGGCAGCGCCAGGCCACTGTCCTGGCCCCAGCGCAGCGCCAGGCTCAGCAACAGTTCAAGCCCGGTGGCACCGGGCTCGGCTTCGCCAAAAGGCAGGTTCTTCATGTCTTCGGCCACGGGGTTGTGGTCAGACACCAGGGCGTCGATGGTGCCGTCGGCCAGCGCAGCCCGCAGTGCGGCACGGTCAGCGGTTTGCCGCAGCGGTGGGTTCAGTCGCATGTCGGCA